>NZ_JBEOXI010000510.1:0-2785 GCF_040296465.1 Streptomyces sp. NPDC002130 | reverse complement strand
CATGCTCAGGAAGTTCGACGAGCTATCCCAGCTCATCACGGCGTAACACCTGCTGCCCACTCAAGAGGACCCGGTCTAGCAGGTGGCCTGGTCCACACCCCGGCGGACAGCACCCCCGGCCCCGACGAGCGGCGTCTGCTGGCCGCGGAGGACGCGATCACCGCCGGCGAGGCCGATCTCGCCCGGGACATCGCACGCGACGTACTGACGCGTGCCACCGTGCCCGCCGAGCGGGTCCGGGCCTGGATGGTGGTCATCGAGGCGGCCGGGCAGGCCCTCGGCGAGGTCGACGCCGTCTTCCCGCAGGTCCTGGCCGACGCGGGCGACGACCCGTGCCTCCTCGCCCAGGTCCACTACCAGCTGGCCTGGCGCGGCCTGGTCGTCGAGGGCGACTTCGCCGAGGCCCGCCAGGAGGCCGCGCACGCGGCGGAGCTGGCCGCCCGGGGCGGAGACCGGCGCACCGAGCTGATGGCGCTGTCCTTCCAGGCCTCGACCGAGACGCTGATGGGGCACCCGGACGCCCCCGTGACCGTCAAACGGGCCCTGAAGGAACCCCAGGACCCCTACGTGGCCTGCCACCACAACGGCGCCGGGTCGGCCCGGTTCCGCTGGCTGATCATGAGCGACCAGCTGCCCGAGGCGCGGGCGACCATCACCGCGCTGCTGCGCGAGGTGCGCCGGCGCGGCATGGTCGAGAGCGAGGTGCACTTCCTGCGCTTCCTCGCCGACACGGAACTGCGCTCCGGGCACTGCGGCCGGGCCCTGGACCTGGCCCGCGAGAGTCTGCGGCTGGCCCGGGACTCCGGGATCGGCGAAGGCGCCTCGGCCATGCTCGCCTCCCTCGCGGAGGCCTCGGCCGGGGACGTCGACCGGGCCCTGGCCCTCGCCCGGGAGGCGGCGGACCACGCCGAGGTCGACGGCGACCAGATGTACCTGTCGCGGGCCCTCGCGGCGCTGGGCTACGCCCAGTTGGTGGCCGGCGACCCGGCCGCCACCGTCCGTTCGCTGCGCCGGGTGCGGGAGCTGGAGCAGGGCCTCGGCATCAACGACCCCGGGCGCGGGCGCTGGCACGGTGACCTCGCCGAGGCCCTGGTCCGCATCGGGGAGCCGGGTGAGGCCCAGGACGTCATCGACACGACCCGGGCGCACGCGCTGCGGCTGGGCCGGCAGAGCGTGCTGGCCGTCCTGGACCGGGCCGAGGCGCTGGTGCGGGCGGCACGGGGCGAACACGAGGCCGCCGTCGTCCGGTTGACGTCCGTGCAGGACCGGCTCGGCCGGCTCGGGTACGGGCTGGAGGAGGCCCGGGCCGCCTTCGCGCTGGCCCGCCTGCGCGCCCAGGCCGCCGCCTCCACCCGCACCGGCGCGAGGCCCCTGCCGGGGCCGGCGTCGTACGACGAGGCCGCGCGGCTGTTCCGGCGCTGCCGCGCGCTGCCCTGGCTGCGGCAGGTCGACGCCGCCGCCACGGCCGGTCCCGCCGCCGTGGAACCGCCCGCCGCCGCGCCGCCCGTCGCCCTGGACGCGCTGGAGGGGCTCGCCGCGATGGAGCGTCAGGTCGCCTCGCTGGTGATGGAGGGCGCGACCAACCGGGAGATCGCGGCGCGCCTGTTCATCAGCGTCAAGACCGTCGAGGCGACCCTCACCCGGGTCTACCGCAAGCTCGGGATCCGCTCCCGCGTGGACATCGTCCGGCTGGCGGCGGGCCGCCGCACGACCTGACCCCACCTGGGTTTACGGCGCCGGACCGAGGGTTATCCCTGCCCAACTCCCTTAGGGGGTTCCCTCATTGGGGGCGCTCCCCGCGGGGCTCTAGCTTTGGGGCGTGCCGCTCGCCGGGCACACGGAGATCCGAACAAAGGTGTCAGGGTCCCCGTTCTCAGCACCCGCGCGACCCCCCACCGGCAACTCCCCAAGGAGACCCATGTTCGGGCTCAACGCTGCCAAGAAGGCCGCCGCCGTCGCCGTCGCGACCGCCGCCGCCGCCACGACCGCGCTGCTCGCCGCCCCCTCGGCCGTCGCCGCACCCCAGCCGATCGTCGGGGGCACCACGACCACGGCGTCCGCCTACCCGTTCGTCATGCAGATCACGGACGCCTCGCAGAACCAGTTCTGCGGCGGCACGCTGGTCTCGCCCACGAAGGTCGTCACCGCCGCGCACTGCATGGTCGGCGAGACCACGAGCAGCGTGCGCGTCGTCGGTGGCCGCACCTACCGCAACGGCACCAACGGCACGGTCAGCAGAGTCAGCAAGATATGGATCCACCCGAGCTACACCGACGCCACCAACGGTGACGACGTGGCCGTGCTGACGCTGTCGACGTCGATGCCGTACACCCCGGCGAAGTATGTCTCCGCCTCCCAGACCTCGGTGTACGCGGCCGGCACCACCGCCCGCATCCTCGGCTGGGGCACCACCGCCTCGAACGGCAGCTCCTCCAACCAGCTGCGTACCGCGACCGTACCGACCGTGTCCGACTCCAGCTGCGGGAGCTCCTACGGCTCCGACTTCGTGCAGAGCGACATGGTGTGCGCCGGATACACCTCCGGCGGCGTGGACACCTGCCAGGGCGACAGCGGCGGCCCCCTGCTCATCGGGGGCGTCCTGGCAGGCATCACTTCCTGGGGCGAAGGCTGCGCCCAGGCCGGTTACCCGGGTGTCTACACCCGCCTGACCACCTTCTCCAACCTGGTCACGACCCAGGTCAACTCTTGACCACCTCCTAGCTCCTGAGTACCCCTCAGGTGAAAGACCAGGGGGCGTTGCGGGCCTCCACGAGCGGCCCGCAAC
>NZ_JBEOXI010000509.1:0-2792 GCF_040296465.1 Streptomyces sp. NPDC002130 | reverse complement strand
AGGGTCTGCTGCGGGAGGTGGACCGCGCGATCCGGGACGAAGTCGAGGCGACTGCCGGGTGGTGGCAGTCGATGCCGCCTTCCAGCCCGGGACCGTCGGCAGCACCGTCTCCGCGACGCGCAGCAGCACGGCGTCGTCCGGCACCACCCCGTCCGCGCGCCACAGGGTGACGTCCACGGAGCCGCCGCGGTCCTCCGGGTCCTGGGCCACGGTAAGGGCCCGGGCCGGAACGCCGGGACCGCTGTCTGCGTCGCTGCCGTCGAGCCGGAAGCTGATGCTGATGGTGCGGGTGGAGTAGAGAACCCCGGGGCGGCCCAGTACCTTCTGCGGGCGGGCGTAGCTACCGAGCAGTCCTTCCGACCCGCCCACCGGAAGGCCGTCGTAGGTCGCCGAGAGCGTGACGGTGTACGTCTCGAACTCGACCTGCGCCTGCGGAGTGGCGATCTTCCCGATGGAGCTGTCACTGCCGGAGGCCGTCTTCGCGATCTCCGTCGGCGTACCCAGCAGCGCGGCCAGGTCGGCCCGGTTCAGCACCTCGCACAACTGCGCTCCGGAGAGGTGCTTGCCCTTCGGGCCCGGGGTCTCCTCGTCGGAGCACGTGGCCGGCTTCGGCTCGCTCTCCGCGGCCGATGTCTTCGCCAGCCCCCAGAAACCGGCGCCGAGCGCCCCCACCAGCACCACCGCCGCGAGCGCCTGCCCCCATGCGTTCGCGCCCGTCATCGGCGCGTCGTTCTCCTCGGCCATGCCCCCCACCCGCCGTGATCCCCTCACATGTGCCCGGGGACCTTAACCTGTGGTCATGGCCAGGACAAAGCTGGTTTCCGGGACCGCCGCCGCGGCAGCCGCGCCGCCCCTGGATGGGATTGCATAAACGTGCAGCGAAACGTATAGTCATGCCCTCTAAGGAGGAGGATCCATGGCGGTACGTGCGGCAGTGGCCGGAGCGAGTGGGTACGCGGGCGGGGAACTGCTGCGTCTGCTCCTGGCGCACCCCGAGATCGAGATCGGTGCCCTGACCGGCAACTCGAACGCGGGGCAGAGGCTCGGTGCGCTCCAGCCGCACCTGCTGCCCCTGGCCGGCCGAGTGCTCCAGGAGACCACCCCCGAGGTCCTGGCCGGTCACGACGTCGTCTTCCTCGCGCTGCCGCACGGGCAGTCCGCCGCCGTCGCCGAGCAGCTCGGCCCGGACGTGCTCGTCGTCGACATGGGCGCCGACTTCCGCCTGACGGACGCCGCCGCCTGGGAGCGGTTCTACGGCTCGCCGCACGCCGGAACGTGGCCCTACGGCCTTCCCGAACTGCCGGGCGCCCGCGCTGCGCTGGAGGGGTCCAAGCGCATCGCGGTGCCCGGCTGCTACCCGACCGCCGTCTCCCTGGCCCTCTTCCCGGCGTACGCCGCGGGCCTGGCCCAGGCCGAGGCCGTGATCGTCGCCGCGTCCGGCACGTCCGGCGCGGGCAAGGCGCCCAAGCCGCACCTGCTGGGCAGCGAGGTCATGGGCTCGATGTCCCCGTACGGCGTCGGCGGCGGGCACCGGCACACCCCCGAGATCACCCAGAACCTCAGCGCTGCCGCCGGAGAGCCGGTCACGGTCTCCTTCACGCCGACCCTCGCGCCGATGCCCCGCGGCATCCTGGCCACGTGCAGCGCCAAGGCCGCCGACGGCGTCACGGGCGAGTCCCTGCGCGCCGTCTACGAGAAGGCCTTCGCCGACGAACCGTTCGTACACCTGCTGCCCGAGGGCCAGTGGCCCGCCACGGCGTCCGTCCACGGTTCGAACGCCGTTCAGGTGCAGGTCGCGTACGACGCGGCCGCCGGACGGATCATCGTGATCAGCGCCATCGACAACCTCACCAAGGGCACCGCGGGCGGTGCCGTCCAGAGCATGAACATCGCCCTGGGTCTCGACGAGACCACCGGGCTGACGACGATCGGAGTTGCGCCGTGAGTGTGACGGCAGCAAAGGGATTCACGGCGGCGGGCATCGCCGCCGGGATCAAGGAGAACGGCAACCCCGACCTGGCCCTCGTGGTCAACACCGGCCCCCGCCGCGCCGCCGCGGGTGTCTTCACCTCCAACCGTGTCAAGGCCGCGCCGGTGCAGTGGTCCGAGCAGGTCATGAAGAGCGGCCAGGTGTCCGCCGTCGTCCTCAACTCCGGTGGTGCCAACGCCTGGTCGGTGCAGTACAACAACTATCTCGGCAAGTTCGTCGCGATGTACTCCAACGAGTGGGGCGCCCTGGTGCTACGGACGGCGTCGGATCTGACCGGTCCGTGGAGCGCACCGGACGTCGTGATCGGCACCGACGCGGTTCCGGGACTCTACGGCGCGTACATGCACCCCTGGTCGCAGGGGCAGGACCTCTACTTTCTCGCCACCACCTGGTCCGACTACAACGTCATGCTCATGAAGACCACGCTGCATCAGTGAACCGGATGGTTATCGTTGAACGGTGAGCACCACCGACAACGCGTTACTGATCACCGCCCTTCGCGACGTGTTGGTGGGGCCACTTCCCGAAATCGGCCGACGATTCTCGACGCTGATCGCGGACATGGCGCCGCACACCTCTCTGGTGATCTTCACCCGTGAGTGCACCGGTAGGCCGCGCAAGGTCGCCGGGGATCCAGCCGTCGTCGATCGTGTGACCATCGCCGAACTCGACCGCATCCGTACAGATCTCACTGTCGGACAAATCTTTCGGGGCGCCTGAGGAGCCGGCCCGCCGGGTCGTACCGGCCTAGTTTGAACACATCGCCGCTGACCGTCGGCAGATCCCGCGCTGGTCCTCCAGC
>NZ_JBEOXI010000508.1:0-2802 GCF_040296465.1 Streptomyces sp. NPDC002130 | reverse complement strand
GGTGCAGCGGCTGCGCGCCACCGAGACCGCCGCCCTCGCCCGGGACGGCGTCGGCACCACGGAGGAACTGGAGCACCGGGTGCGCCGCGCCTCGGTCGCCGCCCGCGCCGACTACATCGTCCAGTCCATGCCGGTCCCGCTGCGCTCGGCCCTGGAGCGGGCCTACTTCCAGCGCCGCGACTACCGCCAGACGGCCGCCGACCTCGACATCACCGAGGACGAGGCCCGTCGCCGCCTGCGTCTCGGCCTGCAACTGCTCTCCACCGCCCACGACACCGAGCCCGGATACGGGGGTGCGGTGTGAACGGGCCGGACCGGTTCGAGGCGTACGAGGACGGCGAAGGAGACGACGTCCGCGAGGATGAGGGCAACATCCAGGACAAGAGCGGCATCCGACATGAAAGCGGCGACAGCGGGCACGACATCGGCTCCCCTTCAGCACCCGCCACGCCCGCCGGACCACACAGACCAGGCGGACCGGTGGGACCGGGCGGGCCGGTGGGGTCGGCCGAGCCGAGCGGACCGGCGGGACCGGGCGGACCGGGTGGGCCCGCGGGACTGGGCGGGCCAAGCGGACCAGACGGACCGGCGGGACCGGGTGAGCAGAGCGGGGCGGCGGGATCGGACCGGACCGAGCCCGGTGACGCTCCGGAGCACGGGCGGCGGCCGCTGGGCGGACTGGCGGGACCGGACGGACCGGCGGGACCGGACGGACCGGCGGGACCGGGCGGGCCGAGCGGACCGGGCGGGCCGAGCGGACCGGGCGGACTCGCGGGACAGGGCGGGCCGAGTGGACAGGACGGACCGGCGGGACCGGCGGGACCGGCTGAGCAGAGCGGGTCGGCGGGATCGGACCGGACCGAGCCCGGTGACGCTCCGGAGCACGGGCGGCGGCCGCTGGGCGGACCGGCGGGACCGGACGGACCGAGCGGACCGGACGGACCGGCGGGACCGGCGGGACCGGGCGGACCGAGCGGACAGGACGGACCGGTGGGACCGGCGGGACCGGGTGAGCAGAGCGGGGCGGTGGGATCGGACCGGACCGAGCCCGGTGAAGCTCCGGAGCACGGGCGGCGGCCGCTGGGCGGACCGGCGGGACCGGCGGGACCGGACGGACCGGCGGGACAGGGCGGACCGGCGGGACCGGACGGACTGGCGGGACAGGGCGGACCGGTGGGACCGGCGGGACCGGGTGAGCAGAGCGGGGCGGCGGGATCGGGCCGGGGCCAGTCCGGGGATGCTCCGGAGCATGGGCGGCCGGCGCGGATACCCCTGCCCCGGGTCTCCGTCGAGGACAGCGGGCTGCCGTTGCCCGCGGCGGTGGAGCTCGGCGACCCGCCGGCGCCGCCCGCCCCGCCCGTCTTCGAGCACCCCGTGCTGAAGGCCCTGCTCGGCGCCTGGGCGCTGGCCGCGTGTTCGGCCGAGGAGGCCACGGCCGTCGAGGAGCACCTCGGCGAGTGCGGCTCCTGCGCCGACGAGGCCCGGCGGCTGCGCGAGGCGGTCGGGCTGCTGCAACGCCCCGAGAGCCTCGACCTGGACCCGGGACTGCGCACCCGCGTCCTGGACACCTGCCTGGAGCGGCGCCCGCCGCGCATCCCGGTACCGGAGTGGGCCGCCGCGTACGACGCCGAGACCGCGCGCCTGGACGCCCTGCTGCAGGACTTCGGCGCCGCCGAATGGCACGCGCCGGTACGGCTGCGCTGGTTCCGCTCCGACGAGTCGACGAGCCGCCGCACCACCGTCGCCGGGGTCATCGCCCATCTGCTCAGCGTCGACGGTCTGGTGGGGGTCGCGCTCGGCCTGGACGACCCGCTGGGCGACGTCCCGTCCCGGCGTCCCACGCCGGCGGCCCGCACCGAGGCGTTCTGGCGCGCCTCCCACTTCCCGCCCACCCGGTCCGTCCGGGTGCCCTGGCGCGAGCAGAGCCACAGCCTCGTACGCACGGTGTCGTTCACGGGCGGCGGCTCCGGGAAGGTGCCGGTGTCGTACGGCGACTTCGAACTGCCCCTGCACGACGCGATGCTGGATCGCGCCTTCGAGTGCTGGGTGCACGCCGAGGACATCGCCGACGCGGTCGACTACCCCTACGACCCGCCCTCGCCACGCCATCTGCACCGCATGATCGACCTGGCGGCCCGCATGCTGCCGACGGCCCTGGCCCACCGCCGCCGGGCCGGTCTCGCCTCCCCCGCCCACCACCGCCACCTGGTCGCGGCGGGCGAACCCGGCCGCAGCCTCCGGCTGGAGATCGAGGGCTCGGGCGGCGGCGAGTGGCTGATCCCCCTCGACTCCCCCGCGGCGCAGGGCTCCGCCGAGCACGAGGTGGCCCACGTGGCCCTGGACGGCGTCGAGTTCTGCCGCCTGACCGCCGGTCACGTCCCTCCGCAGGAGGCGGCAGCGGGCCAGGTCGGGGACAAGGAGGCGATCAGAGACGTCCTGTTCGCGGCCGCTTCACTGAGCAGGATGTAGAGCCCGACTTCAGGGGGCGCGCCCCTAGGGGCGCGGGGAACTGCGCGAACAACCACCCACGACCCGCACCCGCCACACGACGGGACGACCGAGCTCCTAGGCGAAGATCACAGTCCGCCGCCCATTGAGCAGAATCCTCCGCTCGGCATGCCACTTCACACCCCGGGCCAACGCCTGGCACTCCACGTCACGCCCGATCGCGACAAGCCCCTCGGGCGTCACGTCATGCCCGACCCGCTCGACCTCCTGCTCGATGATCGGCCCCTCGTCGAGATCGGCCGTCACATAGTGAGCCGTCGCCCCGATCAGCTTCACACCCCGGGCATGAGCCTG
>NZ_JBEOXI010000507.1:0-2808 GCF_040296465.1 Streptomyces sp. NPDC002130 | reverse complement strand
ACGGCGCTCTCGGCCGTCTCTACGCCCCCGAACTCACCCTCACCGGCGACCCGGACGCCGCCGTCCTCCTGCTGCCCGACCGCATGATCGGGGCCTCGATCCAGCAGCGCTGGTTGACCTTTCACGCCTTCGATCACGCTGACGTTGACGGCGCCGCGATCCCCTCTCACCGTGGCCGTATCGCCCGCCGAGAGTTTGTACTCGGTCAGATCAGCGGGCGAGAGCACGAGCTGACCGGCAGTGGGTACCGAGATCTCGGTACGCAGAACATCTTTCACCCGAGCAGCGTCGACGCCGAATCCGGCCAACGAGCCCCGCCCGTCGATCGTCAGTTCGGCCTTGTCCAGACCGCTCACCGCGCCGACACCGTTGACGGCCGCAATGTCAGTCCCCAAACCGGCGGGCAGGGGCGCGGAGCCGGAGCTGCTCACCATCACGTCGACCGGAAATTGGCTGTCCATTGCTGCAGGTGCAGCTTCCTTGACCGTCGCGATTCCCACGACGAGCGTGCTCGTCAATGCGACTCCGATCAACAGCGCCGTGGCTGTCGCCGAGGTCCGGCGTGGGTTTCTCCCGGCGTTGCCTGCTGCCAGGCTTCCCACCGGACCGATCAGTCTCGCCAATACGCCGCCGGCGGCATTGATCAGTGCAGGCACGATTCGACCGGACAGGGCTGCGATTCCCAGGAACGAGAACAGCCCACCGGCGGTTGCGGCCGGCACCTGCTGATTCGTCACTCCCAGGACCGTCATCGCGATGCCCGCGAGCAGGATCACGACGCCGAGAACCCGGCGCACCACCGACACCTGAACGCTCTCGGGCTTGGATTCCAGCGTCTCGCGCGGGGCCTACCACTACGCAGACGTTCGCCAGTCCCCCGAAGCCCAGGCCGCCTTCTATTCGGCGATCGTCCTGGGTATCAACGGACCCGGTGACCTCCCGCCAGTTCTGGATCTAGAGGACGCAAAAGGACTGCCTGCCGGTCAGGTCATCGACTGGACTCATCGCTACCTGAACACCGTCCAGGCACTGACCGGGCGGCAGCCAATCATCTATACGTACCCCAACTTCTGGCGTACTCAGATGGCCAACACCACCGAGTTCAACCACTACCCGCTGTGGATCGCCGATTACAACGGGCAGAACGCACCGGGCCCGCTGCCCGGTGGTTGGTCCAACTGGACCTTCTGGCAGTACACCAGCACCGGACGCATCCCCGGGATCACCGGAAACACTGATATCAACGTCTACAGCGGAGCGCAGGGCGATTTCGATCGCTACGCCAACAGTGTGGGGTTCGGCAGCAGCTAGTTTGCGGCGGGCCTTTGGCTCCGTGGTGCCTGTTTCGGGCCCTTTCGCCCTCGAGGCATTTGTCTCGAGGCGCGTGGAGGGGCCCTTTTTGGCGCTCTTGCGATGCTTGGCTGGTTGGTCCGGTTGTTGCTCGCCAGTTACGAGAATTCTGCTCAACGGTAGCCACGGCCCCTGAATTTACGACTAGCTGGTCATGATCAGAAGATAGCCACGGCAGCTAGTGAGCAGAATCGCTCCTTCCGAAAAGCTACAAAACGGACTTGAAGTTCTGTCTGGTGCCAGGGTGGACGCCCGGTTTCGGGTCGAATGTTGCGCCTCGCAATCAAAATATCGGAGCCCCGGGGGTGCTTCGTTACCGGCAGCCGTCGCTGGGTGCGGTCTGGATCAATTCGATCAATTTCAGCGGTTTGTTCGGATGGTATTGCGCCACTCAGTGACGAGGATTCGCCTCGGGTTCAGATGGTTGTGGTGCACTCAACAGGCCTTATGCATATTGGGCATTTGTCCAGATTGGGTGCCGTACTCGACGCGGGTTTTCACCCGATCTGGCCAGCGAAAACGTCGAATTTCATCGCGTTCGGTGTCGCGACGTACTCCGGTGGGTGAATTGTCCGCTTGGACAACACCGCTTCCCTGATGTTGTCCGATCTACGAACAAAAACGGCGATCGGTCTGCTTTGTCTGACTTTCGATGGGCAAGCTCCCGGTTATCTGTTATCTTGGTCCAGATAACTGGAAGGTTGCTCTCGATTTGCACGGATTTCGAGGGCCAAGGTCCTGTTCGGGACGGCTCTTCCAACACGCAGGTGTTTCCGAAGAGGAGCTCGAATGACAGGACCGGCAACAGCGTCCGGTGTGAGGTCGATCAGCCGAAAACAGCATCGACCCGAACCAACCGATCAATCGGGAGTTCGCGCCAGCGCTCTCGCATCTCCGTCCATCGAACATCGATCAGGCACATCCTGGGGAGTAAGAAATGCCTAACGACATACCGCCGACAAGGTCGGCCTTATTCACCGCAGGGCTCCCGCCCTGGGTGCGAGCGTGGACGGTGGTGTGGACCGCCATCGCGATGATTCTCGGTATCTCCGGCGCGACGGCAGTGGTTGCGTCAGCGCAGCCGGCCGCGACGCTCGGCGGTCCCGTTCAGGCTCAGGCGCCGGCTCGCGCCGCTGTTCTTCCGGATGAACAGCCTGCAAAAGGCTGCGCATTCAGCGCCCCCGGCACCGGTCCGTTCTCGCAGAACATCTGCTGGATCGATATGTCGACGCTCGATGCGGCAACGGCTGCTTCTGCGGCAGGGCAGTCGATGGAAATCCAGCTCACCGACGGTTACAAGATCAACTTCAAGGCTTTCCTCACCGACTCGGTTGCAGGAAAGAATCACCAGGGGATCGAAACGAAGGCATTTCCCACGTTGCACTATGCAGCGTTGGGGACTTCCGCGTACACGGGTGTGCCGACGACGATCAAGCCGGCGATCTACCAAACCTCAGC
>NZ_JBEOXI010000506.1:0-2809 GCF_040296465.1 Streptomyces sp. NPDC002130 | reverse complement strand
GCCAGCCCTCCTCCATGGATGCGAATGCGACGTCCAAGACTCTGCCTGTAGTTGCATCCCTGCGAGGACGGTACCGTCGTCCTTGTCGTGCGGTGGATGCACGACTACGAGAACCTCAAGTGGTATCAGGTTTGGTCGAATCCGAATCTGCCTGCCGCACTGCAGTTTCCGCGTGTATTTATGCTTGCCGGGCCTGCGATTTGGGCGCTGAAGCTCAGTCTGTTCCTTCAGATCAAGCGTGAAAATCGTTCAGCGTGGGCACTTTCCGACGATCCCTTGAATATCGCCTCGTGGGGTTCCGGGCTCGACATGTCCAACTGGAATGTCGTCGTCAAACCCACCAGCTTCATGGACGACCTCAACGCAGGCACCTTGTGGGCGATCGTCTCGTCGCGGTGGAAGACCTGGCACGACATGGCGAAGCGCCCCCTCGAGGACGCCGAACTGACCGTCGTCGTGCGTCGATACCTCGAAGGCGACCCGCTGCCTTGGCCAGGAGCGAACCTCCGCCATGGTGCACTCGTCATCGACATCGTCGACAAGTCCGGTTACTACACCGGAACGTCCAACGGCGGCAACCTCTACTCCGGTCTCACGCGCGCAGTCGCGAAGTTCGCCGACGACTTCATCGACTCGACACTCGACCTGATCGTCGATGCCGACGTGCCCGGCGACTACTTCATGCCCGGCTACAAGTCGACACACGTGTCGATGCCCTACGTGATTTACCGCGAGGGCGAAGAGACCGGCATACGCTCGTCGACTTTCACGTACTCACCTTCTACAGCGGTTCAGGTAAACGCGGGCGGACACTCGATGCCGGGGGTCGTCTAGCCCCACTCGTTGATTCGGGTGGGGCTAGACGATCTCAATCGTCAACGAATTGCTTTCCGCGACTATCCAGATGCTCGGGGATCTCACAGCGATGATCCCCGGCGTGCCGCCTCTCGGCGGTGCTGCTGACGCGGTGCTCAAACCGCTCTACACGGACACCATCTTGGCGTGGATGTCCGTCGATTCACCTCAGCGCAAAAACAATTCGGGGTGGTCACGGTACTTCGAGTACTTCCAGGACGGCGCTGACAAGGCGTACACACTCAGCTCGCTCCTGGTGCTCCGTGCCGGCTTCTACGCGACCAAGACGTGGTTCACGCACGAACTGGCCATCTCTGATGCGGCTCCGTTCCTCGTCGGGGACAACGGACTCGGTCACTTCTTCCTCGGTGATCGAATCGGGGCAACGATCCCTGGTGACTTCACCGGGGAGGTGTACGTCGATCGGGTGTGCAGGCTCTCGCTGGCCTGGGACCGCGACGCGAATCCCGAATGGATGCCGGTCATCGGCGACAACCGTGCGCTGCAGGACCCAGGGCAGCGCGCCATGGAACTGATCGAAGACATCAAGGCGGCAATACACGACCTCGGCGTCAATTTCTGAACCAAGGAGACTCACATGTCAGTCGACGAGTTCCCGTTGCGGGACAACTCAAATCTGGACGATCCGGAAGAGATGTTCTTGCATCTCCTCGTCGGACTGCCCGGGATGAAGGGTGCGCCACTCCCATTCCCGGTGTCGTATCTGCGTCAGGTGTCGCGCCGCCTTTACGACGGCGGCGCGCGCCTGGTCGCAGACCCCACCATCGAGTACCACCCGCCACGAACCGGCGACGTCAACTCGATGTTCTCGGCAGGCACGTGGAAGCCGGTCGGCACCGCGAAAGAACCACCGATCGACGTCGACATCTCCAGACTTCCCGACTCCATCCGAAAAGAGCTCGTTCGGCAGCTCATCGCGTCCGGTGAGATCCCCGGGATCGACCCCACTGTCGGACAGGACATCCCCGACATCCTTCGCGGTCCGAACGCGCCGGAGAAACCGAAGGCGGAATCGAAGTCCGACCCGAAGTCTGTGCCCGCCGAGGACCTCCGTATCCGCGTCCGTGAAGTCGCGAAGCAGTGCGGGGTGTCGAACAAGACCGCGCTCAAAGCCCTCAAGGAAATCGGGAGCGACGTCAAATCCGTCAACGCGGCGATCGATCGCAGTACCGCATTCAAGTTGTACGGCCTTCTGGCCCAACCACGTTAGGAGACAGCCATGGAATGGACGGGCGATCCCGTATTTCTCGAACAGGTCATTCGGGATGCGGGAGTGAGTGTCAGCCTCTATCCCGGCGCCCTTGATCGAGGGCAGGGCGATTTCTACAAAATCTGGGGGATCGTCGACCATCACACCGGCGCACCAGTCGGAAGTAACCCCGGCCCCGGCGCAATCGCGAAACACCCCACCCTCGGCCTCGCATCCCAGATTCATTTGTCCCGCAAGGGCATCGCAACCATCTGCGGTGTCGGCATCGCCTACCACGCAGGAGCGGGTTCCTGGCCCGGCATCACCCAGAACGCAGCAAACCAGGTCACGATCGGCATCGAGGCCGAGAATAGTGGTACCGAAGGCTGGTCATCCGAACAGTATTGGGCGTACGTCCGCATCAATGCGGCGATTCTCCGCAAGCTCGGGCATCCGTCGTCTCGCACGATCGGTCACAAGGAATGGGCGAAGGTCCAAGGCAAGTGGGATCCGGGCGGGATGGACATGGATAAGTTCCGCGCGGACGTCGGCAACGTGATCGCGGAACTGAACGGCGTCAAGCCTGACGTGCCGGTCATCGAAAACCAGATCGACCGTGTCCGGTTCTTTTCCGACTGGCTCGGCAATCGCCTCCACGACGGAGAACCGCCGCGATGTTCTTGGACGAGCCGCATCGATCAATCAGCTACTACGCGGACCTGCAAACGCAGGTCGGTAGCCGCA
>NZ_JBEOXI010000505.1:0-2844 GCF_040296465.1 Streptomyces sp. NPDC002130 | reverse complement strand
GGGCGCGAGAGCCTGTTCCAGGGCTTGGCTCACCCTTTGAAAAAAACCGGCTCGTCCGTATCTTAGTCAAGCGCACAAACCAAAAGAACCCCCGAGAATGTCTTTCGACATTCTCGGGGGTTCCGCTTGGGTGAGCGACGGGACTCGAACCCGCGACAGCCAGGATCACAACCTGGTGCTCTACCAACTGAACTACGCCCACCATTGCCTCGGCCACCGGTTTGACCCGGCTGCTTTGACGAAAGAGATACTAGCGCGAAAGTCGGTCAGGAAGCCAATCGGCAGGTCAGGCGGGACCCAAGCCCTCTACGACGGCTGCGATCTCCGCGCTCGACGGTCCGGGCGCCGCGACGAATGCGGTGCCGCGGTAGTACTTGAGTTCGCGGATGGATTCCTTGATGTCGGCGAGCGCTCGGTGGGCGAGACCTTTTTCGGGCTGGCCGAAGTAGATCCGCGGGTACCAGCGGCGCGAAAGTTCCTTGATGGAGCTCACGTCGATCATCCGGTAGTGCAGGTAGGTGTCCAGTGCCGTCATGTCGCGTGAGATGAATCCGCGGTCGGTGGCGATGGAGTTGCCTGCCAAGGGCGCCGTACCGGCGACGGGAACGTGCTTGCGGATGTACGCGAGCACTTCTTTCTCCGCCTCGGCGAGGGTGACCGTCGACTTCCTGACCTCTTCGGTCAGTCCCGACTTCGCGTGCATCTTCTTCACGACGTCGGGCATTGCCGCCAGAGCGTCGTCGTCGGCGTGGATGACGATGTCCACACCTTCGCCCAAGATGTTCAAGTCGCTGTCGGTCACCAGAGCCGCAATCTCGATGAGTTTGTCCGACTCGAGTCGCAGCCCGGTCATTTCACAATCGATCCATACCAATTTGTCCTGCACCAGGAACACAGTAGTGCGCGCGGCCGCGGGATAAGGTCTGCGGTGGAAACTCGGGTGCGTGCAGGACGGCGCTCGGGTGATGACAAGATCTTCGCCGCACTGCAACGAGGAGGGCTTTTCGATGACCGTGGATCCGAAGGACGGAGCCGCGCCGCTGACGCCGGCGGAGAAGGCGAAAGCTGCAAAGGCCGCCGCTGCCGAAGCCGCCCGGATTGCAGCTGAAGCCGCCGCAGCAGCCGAGGAAGCGGAGAAGGAAGCGGCTGCCGCTGAAGCCGAAGCATCTGCAGGTGCTACCCCCGCCGCCCCGGCGCCGTCCGGTGCTGCAGCTGAAATCGCGGCGGGCTACTCATCCGAAGGTCGAGCACTCGAGCTGGGCTCGGTGGTGATCGACGGGGTGGCAGATCCCACCGCGCGGGTGCGGATTCCGTTGGCGACGATCAACCGTCACGGCCTGATCGCCGGTGCGACGGGTACCGGCAAGACCAAGACGTTGCAGGGCATCGCCGAGCAGCTGTCTGCCGCGGGTGTGCCAGTGGTGATGGCCGACGTCAAGGGCGATCTCTCGGGTCTGTCGAAGGCAGGGGAGCCGAGCGAGAAGATGAAGGCTCGCGCAGTCGAGACGGGTGACGATTCGTGGACTCCCGCAGGGATGCCCGTGGAGTTCTTGTCGTTGGGTACTGACGGAATCGGTATCCCGGTGCGCGCGACCATCACCAGTTTCGGGCCGATCCTGCTCAGTAAAGTGTTGGGCCTCAACGAGACCCAGGAATCGACACTCGGGCTGATCTTCCACTGGGCCGACACTCAGGGCCTCGCTCTGCTGGACCTCAAGGATCTGCGTTCGGTCATCGCCCACCTGACGAGCGCTGAGGGCAAGGCGGATCTGAAAGGTATCGGTGGAGTTTCCTCGGCAACCGCCGGAGTGATTCTGCGCGCCTTGGTCAACCTCGAAGCCGACGGCGGTGACACCTTCTTCGGCGAACCGGAACTCGAGACCGAGGACCTGTTGCGTGTCGTCGGCGGCGCCGGCGTGATTACGCTGTTCGAACTCGGCGCTCAGGCGGCACGCCCGGCGATGTTCTCCACCTTCCTGATGTGGGTGCTCGCGGACCTGTTCCAGACGCTGCCGGAGGAGGGAGATCTGGACAAGCCGAAGCTCGTGTTCATCTTCGACGAGGCGCACCTTCTGTTCGCGGACGCGTCGAAGGCCTTCCTTCAGCAGGTGGAACAGACGGTCAAGCTGATTCGTTCCAAGGCCCGAACTTCACACGAACATGACGTGGACTTTTCCTGGCCCTGTCACCGTTCTCGATGTGAGAGTAGCCATCGTTGCGGAGTCATTCCTGCCCAACATGAACGGCGTCACCAACTCGGTACTACGCGTGCTCGAACACCTCGATCGCACTGGCCACGACGCCATGGTCATTGCGCCAGACACCGTCGGATCCGACACCTCTGCCGCCACCGAACACGACGGCGTGCAGGTAGTTCGGGTGCCGGCCGTCATGGTTCCCAAAGTCAGTTCACTTCCCGTCGGTCTGCCGCAACCACGCCTGACCACAGCCGTGCGGACCTTCGCGCCCGACGTCGTCCATCTGGCATCGCCGTTCCTGCTCGGCGCCGGGGGAGTGGCCGTCGCCAAGAGGCTCGGGATCCCCACCGTCGCGGTGTACCAAACCGATGTCGCCGGATTTGCCGAAAGCTACGGGCTCGGCGTCACGAGCCGCGCCGCGTGGGCGTGGACCCGTCGAATCCACAAGAGCTGCAACAGGACCCTCGCGCCCTCCACGTCGGCAGTCGACGCGCTCGAAGAGCACGGCATTCCGCGTGTGCACCGATGGGCCCGGGGCGTCGACGCACAACGATTCGCGCCTTCGCGTCGTAGTTCGGTGTTGCGGCAGTCCTGGATCGGTGACAGCGACCGGTTGGTGGTCGGTTTCGTCGGTCGCCTCGCGCCC
>NZ_JBEOXI010000504.1:0-2855 GCF_040296465.1 Streptomyces sp. NPDC002130 | reverse complement strand
TCGTGGAGGAGGTTGACCTCGTCGACGTAGAGGATCCCGCGGTGCGCGTCGGCCAGCAGGCCCGGCTCGAAGGCCGCCGCAACCGGTGCGGTACAGGACAAAGCAAGTTTTCCGGCAAGCCCGGCGGGTCTTGATCGGGCCCGCACGTGGATTGCACACAGGGCAGGTCAACAAGCCGCCCTCGTCGTCATCGAAGGCATCGGCTCCTACGGCGCCGGACTCTCCGACCGCGTTCTTGCGGCGGGATTCCCGGTAGCCGAACCCTCCGTGATGGGTTCGGCGGATCGGAGAGGAGTCGGTAAGACCGACGATCTCGACGCCGCTCGTATCGCCCGGTCAGTTCTGTCCGTCGACATCGATCGACTGCGCCGACCACGTGCGGACGGATCGCGAGTGGCGATGCGCGTTCTCGTGGTCGCGCGCGAGCAGATGACGTGCGAACGGACGCGCGCGGTCAATGCGTTGACAGCTTTGGTTCGCACCGTCGAACTTGGTGTGGATGCACGAAAATCGTTGGCATACAGTCAGATAAAGGAGATCGCCTGTTCAGCCGATAGACAAGGCGTCGCTTAATAGCCGAAAATCCAAGTTCGCCATTCGTTCGCCATGACAGGAGTGACAACCTTGCCCTTCTGGTCATCGAAACCCGGCAAACCGCCGCAACTAGGATCTGCAACTTCGCTTCCGCAAGTGCAACCCCCGACACCATCGCTGGCGTCGACCCGACCTTGGTACGACGGCTGGGGCACCCGCAGGAAGGTGCTCGCCAGCTTGTTCACGGCGCTGGCGCTGTTTGGCTCCGGACTCGCCTCCGGATGGTGGCTGCAGAACGAACTGGTAGCTCGCCAGGAATCGAGTACCGCTGCCCGTCCCGACGACGGCACCCTCGACGATTTTGCTGCCGATATCGCATCGGGTGCCATGCCTGACCTGCGCAGTCTCGGCTCCGACGCATCGAAGCAAATCCTCGCTGACAGCGGAATCCCGGTCGACCGTGTCGAGGTGACCACCCGCGCGGCCGCCGGACGTCCGGGCATCGTCATCGAGCAGACACCACCGTTCGGCAGTTCCGATACGGCGAAGGTGACGCTGGTTGTTTCGACGTCGGCCCAGGTGCCCGTCATCGAGAACCGCTCGGCTACGGAGGTGATCTCGGAACTGCAGGAACTCGGTGCGCAGGTGATCGTGAAGAGCCGCTACCAACCGGACGCGGTCCGAGACGGTGCGCTCGACGTGGATCCACCAGTCGGTGCACCGATTCCCGACGCGGTTACCCTCACTGTCGCTCAGTCCCCCGGATCCGCCTACCCTTCGAAGCTCGACGCCATGGAGAGCGGGTGCGGTACCGGGTCGGAGTCGATGGACGGCAAGAAATATGAGAACTCGGTGACCTGCACCGCGAACAAACCTGGCACTGCCAAGCCGCGCAAGTCGGTGTGGAATCTGGCCCACGCGGTCGACGAGATGCGCGCCACGGTCGGGGTTCCCACCGATTCCATGCCCGGCACCAGGGTCCGCGTCGAGGTGTTCGCAGACGGCACACCGGTCGCGGCCGTCGACGCTGGCTACGGCCAGCCCGCAGACCTCTACGCACGTGTCTCGGGGGCACTGCAACTAACCGTCGTCGCGACCGCGCTCACCGACAGCGGATCGTCGAGAGACACCGAAGCCGTCCTCGCCGACCCGACCATTCTCGGCAGCCAGCAGGCCATCGTAGATCTCACCGAGGACAACTGATGGCCAACTGGTGGCCGAGACTCGGTGCATTGCTCGTGATCCTCGTGTCGGCTTGCCTGCTGCCCGTTTCGTCTGCGGCACAGACACCGACCACTCCACCCACCCGTGCGGTGTCCGCCGCACCGGCGGCCCTGCTTATGGTCATGGACTTGTCCGGTTCGATGAACGACAACGACGCGAACGGCAAGAACAAGCTGACCGGCGCTAAGCAGAGCCTGAGCAGGATCGTCGGGGACACGGCTTCCTCGAGCACACCGCTGGGCCTCTGGACGTACCCGACAGCCGGCAGCAACTGCGATCCCGGGTCATTTCTTGCCGGCGCAGACGGAGGTGTGCGCAAGGACACCGACACGCTGATGGCCCAGGTGTCCGGTCTGAAAGCGGACGGCGGGACACCGACAGGTCCGGCTCTTCGTGCGTCGGTCGATTCGCTGAAGGCCAACGGCATCACCACTGCCACCGTGGTCCTCATCTCGGACGGCGAAAGCAACTGTGGCCAGGCTCCGTGCGACACGGCGAAACAGATCGTCGCCGAAGGGTTCGACGTCACAGTCGAGGCGCTGGGCTTCCAGCTGTCGGGACAAGGTCGCACCGAACTCGAATGCATCGCATCCACCACAGGTGGCCGCTACAGCGACATCGCAGACGTGGACGAAATGCAGAAGAGGCTCAAGGAACTGATGATTCCCGAGTTGGCGTTGACGATCTCGGCTCCCGATACCGTAGCGGGCGGCGCCGACGTCACACTGACAGCGAACGTCACCAACTCGTCGGCACGAGCCGTCAACGACGTGCGACTGTCCCTCTCGTTTCGCGCGGACACCGACCAGGCTCTCTTCCCTGTCGTCATCCCGCCCGTCGCGCGACTCGGCAACATCCCCGCAGGGCACAGTGCAAACTTCGAGTGGAAGCTGCGACCCGCGGACTCGAATGCAACCCAGGACCGAACCGCGAACTACCGGGTCATCGCTACCGCCGCCCGACCCGCCGCCGCAGCCATGGCAGAGGGCACCATCAAGATCGACCTTCGCTCCGTGGCGGGCGGGGTAGTCAAGGCACTCCTCGACAATGGCTCCACGGTCGCGGTATTCGGCGACTCCTACGCCGCCGGCGAGGGC
>NZ_JBEOXI010000503.1:0-2857 GCF_040296465.1 Streptomyces sp. NPDC002130 | reverse complement strand
GGCTCACGGCCCAGCGCCGGTGTGAAGTAGAAGGCGTTGAAGGCCTGGGCCGTGCGCAGGTCCTTGGTCTCGCGAACGCGTGGTCGACCATCGGTGCGACAAGTGCTGTCGTCGATGCCACGGTCGGCGGCGGCGACCTGGTCGAGCGCGGAGCGGATTCGACCGTCTCGGAAACCTCGATCGAGACGATGTTCGGATCCTCCGAGACGCTGCACGCTGACGAGTCGTTCAGCGCGTCCACCTCGGCAACCTCGGCCGGCGCCCACGTCCTCGGCCGCCACTGGCTCGAAACCATCGAACCCGACTTCCGGCAGGTCGATCGGTACGTCCGCGCCCAGGTCGACACCACGGTCTACGACCTGGGGCACCGAGCGTTCGGCCGCGAGAGTGCGCAGTCGCTCCGGGGAGAACCGTGGTCGACGATCGTTGTCGCGGTCCCGTGCCGCGCCGACGCATTCAACCGGATGCGAGCCGTCCTCGAGACGATCCGGCTCACCGCCGGAGAGAAGGCACTCGATCGCACGATCGTGGTCATCTCGCACCAGACCGCAGGCCCTGCTGCTGCCGATGTCTCGCAGCTCCGCGACCACCTGACCGGCAAGGTCTTCGCGGTCGAGGAAATCCCGTACGACCAGCACCTTGCGTCGGGGTTGACGATTTCGGCGACCGACCTCGCACCCGACACCGCTGCCGCGTACGAGCAGATCCGCAGTGTGAGTGTGCGCGCAGCGGACAGCCGGAGTGATCGCTGATGGGCGCGCAACGCTTGTCCGCCGAAACGGGACACCGAGTCGACCTCACCGATGCGTCGGTCCGTCTTCCTGATGCGGTGGCCCCGATCTGGGACGAACCGATCCCGCTGCCGCCTGGTGCGCCGAAGCCGATGGTGTGGCTGCTCGGCGCTCACGGCGGAGCCGGAACTTCGACTCTGGCGCAGGTTCTCGCGCCGGCCGCTGAATGTGGTCGCCGGTGGCCCGGCGGTCACGGCGGGCAGAGTCCGTTCGTTGCCGTCGTCGCCCGCGAGACGGTGTCCGGTCTCGTGCGCGCTCACGAGCTGCTGCGTCAGCACGCGGCGGGCAAAGGCGGACCCAGCCAGGTCGTCGGTTTGATCACCGTCGCCGATCGGCCAGGGCGCAAGGTGCCCAAGCCGATTCAACAGACTCTCGACCTCGTCACCTCGCTCACAGCGGCGCAGTGGCGGGTCGGGTGGATCGAACAGTATCCGCTGGTACGTGACCCGACCTCGTTGCAGGTGTGGTCACCGTTCGATCCGGAACCGGAACGCAAACGTGGCCCCGACGACGTTCCGGCGGACATCGCCGAACTCGGCAAGGCCTTACGCGAATCCATCATCGCCCGCATCAAAACCCAACAAAGTTGAAAGGTTGCCCACCACATGGTCATTCACACGCTCCAGACCGGCATCGACATTCTCGCTCAGATCGACCTCACTCCCGAAGCGCCTCCGAAGTCCGAAGGATTCCTCCGACTCGGTCGGTGGCTGCTGTGGGGCGTCGTCCTCGCCGGGGTGTGCGCACTCGTCTATGCCGGCGGAAAGTTCGGCTGGGAAAAGTACTCCGGCGGCCAGCTCGAATCCCCGAAGATCGTCGTCGGCGCACTCATCGGCGGTGTGATCGCCACCAGCGCAGGAACGATCATGAACACGGTCGTGTTGTCGTGATTGCCAGCGTGATCATGCTCCTGGTCGGACTCGGAGGCGGCACGCTCGCCTTGTACGGCAATCGTCTCTGCACCCAGGGCCATGCGAAGGCGGCTGACGACTACGCGAACGGTCGGCCGACGGCCACGGGTATGCGCGTGCTGGACAGGGGCTTTCTGCTGGCAGTCGCCCACCAACGACGGCGGCGCTGCCAGACGCTTCCAGAACGAGGTGGAGGTCGGCATGATCGGCATCAATGTCCCCATCCCGGTTCCCATGGCCTACTACAGCTTCGGCGGCTGGAAGAACAGCCTCTTCGGTGACACCCACGCTCACGGGACCGAAGGTGTTCATTTCTTCACGCGAGGTAAAGCCGTCACCAGTCGCTGGCTCGACCCCAGCCACGGCGGTATCAACCTCGGCTTCCCCGAGAACAGCTAACCGGCAAGACATCTGTGGCCGAGACTCTCGAAGAGTCTCGGCCACAGATGTTTTCGAGAGGTCTACGTGACCGTGGGGTGGTACGTCAGTACCTGAACTCCGGATTCGTACCGACGATCGTCCTTCAACTCGAGGACGATCTTGTCGGCCGATTCGGGGAACACTCTCCCGCCGGACCCGAGAATGACCGGAAAGACCATCAGTCGCAACTCGTCGACCAGACCGGCCAGCAACAACGCGTGGACGAGCGTCCGACTTCCCGCCACCAGAATCTCGCCGTCGATCTGCTCCTTGAGCTTCGGGACAGATTCCTCGATGGGACCGTCGAGCGCCGTCGAGTTGTTCCACTCGAGTGGCTCCGTCGAACTCGTGACGACGTACTTGGGCATCTCGTTCATCTTGTCCGCGAAGCCTTGGTCGTCCTCGCGGTCAGGCCAGGCACCGGCAAAGCTCTCGTAGGTCCGCCGACCGAGTAGAAGCACGTCCGCGGCGAGGGTTTCGTCGAGTTTGAACTTCATCTGATCGCCCTCCTGGTACGGAAAGACCCATCCAGAATGCGCATAGCCCGGTTCACCACCGGGCGCTTCCATGACCATGTCCAAAGACACGAATTCCGTCACCACGATCTTGCCCATACCGATCCCCTGTCGTCAGTGTTCCTGCACCGTGCGCCGGTCCGGTAGCCGATGGTGGGGATGCCGGCCGCGACGGCGGCCTGGGCCAGGGGCAGGCCGTACGGGCCGAGTCCGATGACGG
>NZ_JBEOXI010000502.1:0-2859 GCF_040296465.1 Streptomyces sp. NPDC002130 | reverse complement strand
CAACACCCTCCTGACCTCGAATGTTGCGTCCACCGATTGAGCCCAATCAATACACCTCAAAGGGTTTCGCGATGATCTGCGCGAAGTTGGGTGTTGCGCAATCGATGGGAGCGGTGGGCACGAGCGCGGACAATGCCTCAGGAATGATGTCCCAGCAGCAGATCGCTCAATTGGAGGGGCTGCGCGATGGGGACTTCGACACCGCGTGGCTGAAGATGATGATCGAACATCACTCCGGCGCGATCGCGACGGCCCAATCGGAACTATCCGATGGCGACAACGCCGACGCCAAGCAATTGGCTACCGATATCATCGCCGCACAGCAGTCCGAGATCACCGCGATGCAAGCACTTTTGCAACAGAACTGATCCGGAAACTGGCGAGTGGCTAGGCCTGTCCGTCGAAGCCTCTCTTCTCGTTGTCCGCTCTGATCTTCCATCTGATTACTTGCGTCCCTTGCGAATCACTGTCTTCGTCGGCGCTCCCCACCCACTGACGTGAAGGAACAATTATGGCCTCAACACGGCATACAGGGTTAGTCGTCCTTGTCCTTATGGTCGCAACGCTGACAGGATGCACCTCCACAGCACCGCAGTCCGCACCGAGTGACACGGGTGCGCCCGCCGAGAACGACTCTCCTGTCTCCGCGCTGGTGATGACTCCTTCCGGGGGGACAGATACCGTCAACCCCCTTGATCCGGTCACGGTGGAATCTGTTGGCGGGAGGCTCGACTCGGTAGTGCTCACCGAAGTGGGCGGGGCTGTGGTCGATGGCATCTTCACCCCTGACCGGCAGGTGTGGAAACCCGGCGCGTCCTTGGACTACGGGAAGACCTACACGATGACAGCGTCAGCCACCCAAAACGATGGCTCACGTCTCGATCAGTCCAGCACCTTCTCCACAGTCAAGCCGCGGAACCTGACCAAACCATCCTTCGTGACGGCCGGGGGTAACCTCCTCACAGATGGTGGCACTTTCGGGGTAGGGATCGTTATTGTCACGCATTTCGACGAGCCGATCCTCGATCGTGCAGCGGCGGAGAAAAGCCTGACTGTGCAAACGTCGGTGCCGCTCGAAGGCTCGTGGTACTGGGTGGATGACCAGAATGTTCACTGGCGACCTCGTGCGTACTATCCCCCCGGCACCGAGGTCACGGTCCGGGCTGCGGTCTTCGGCGTCCCGCTCGGTGGCGGACTGTTCGGACAGGAAGACGCCACGACTGCATTCACCATCGGCGACTCGCATATCGCCGTCGCCGACGATACGACCAAGCAAGTGACGGTCACGAGCAACGGCAAAACTGTGCGCACTATGCCGACATCGATGGGCATGGGAGGAACCGAGCTCGTCAACGGCCAAACGATCTCCTTCTGGACCCAACCAGGCATTTACACCGTCCTCGATCAGGCCAACCCCGTGATCATGGACTCGTCGACCTACGGACTTCCCGTCAATTCCCGGCTGGGGTACAAGGAAAAAATCAACTACGCCACCCGAATAAGCACCGACGGAATTTACCTTCACGAACTCGAAGACACAGTCTGGGCGCAAGGCAATACCAATGTTTCACACGGCTGCTTGAACCTCAGTCGCGCCAATGCTCAATGGTTCTATGATTTTTCGCTTCCCGGAGATGTCGTGGAGATACGCAATACCGGCGGCGCCCCTCTCGAATTGTGGCAGAACGGCGACTGGAGTGTGCCGTGGGACCGATGGTCGGAAGGCAGCGCGCTGTAAGACCTGTCGCCCTGCCGGCAAACGATGCTGAATCGCAAACAGAAGCTCCGCGCGAGACGTTCTCCCGTAGTCGACGCGAAAGTGCTGGATAAACCTTTTGACACTGTCAGAGCTGACAGGGGTTCGGCAGATCGTCACGGGAGGAGGTCGCCAGACACCGCCGCCGTATCGGGGCGGCGACGGGAAGCAGAACAGATAGTATTTCTACAGGGCTTCGGTTCGCCGTCTCGGCAACCTCCAGCGTGCAGAGTCGACACGACACCCTCATCGAGCGGTCCCACATCACTGTGACCGACGAATCACCGACAGCGCTGGTTGGGCCCCGTACGAAAGCGACGGAGGTTGCAGGTTGGGCACTCGCACGGTGCGGTGACGAATGCAGCTCTACGAGGAGGAAAAATGCAAGGTCTGGGAGAGCTCGAGGCGCTGGTGATGGATGTGCTGTGGCGCTCCACCGAACCGGTCCGTGTGCGCGACGTCATCGACGGCCTCGATGACGACCGTGAACCGGCGTACACGACGGTGATGACCGTCATGGACAATCTTCATCGCAAAGGTTGGGTGCATCGTCAGCGAAACGGGCGCGCGTACTGGTACGAAGCCACGCGAAGCCGCGAGGAAGCGGCAGCTGACGGGTTGCGCGCACTTCTCGAATCCACCGGAGACCCGACCGGGGTCCTGTTGCATTTTGTTCGCGGGACATCCGACGTCGAATCGAAGATCCTGGCGCGTGGATTGCGTGAACGAGGCAAGAAGTGACAGCCGTCCTCGCGTGGGCGGTCGGTGGCCTTCTCGTTGCCGCACTCTCCCCGCTGTTCCTCGGATCGATGATGCGTCGCGGCGTTGATCCGCATGTCGTCCTCGTCTTGTGGGGCGCTCTGGCACTCGGAACTGTAGTGAGTATCAGTGTCCCGGTGATCTTGAGCCTTTTACCCAGTCACGGTGGTGTCTCGTCGCTGATCGAATTCGCCCACAGCTGTTGGCTCGCCCTTCACGACGACGCGCCGGCCAGGCTCGAGACGGCGGTGGGTGTACTCGGTGGGTCAGCCCTGGTCATCGGGGCGGTGCGAGGCACCGTCCATCTGTTCAGCTTCTCCCGCACTCGCCGCGAGCTACACCAG
>NZ_JBEOXI010000501.1:0-2882 GCF_040296465.1 Streptomyces sp. NPDC002130 | reverse complement strand
GGGCATTTCGTGTTTACGCCCCAGCCAAGGGCAACCTCACCCTGGCAGGGGTCAGGTCACTCTGGTCCCATGCTCATGGCAGACGACATTCGTCGCTCGGATACCGAACCCCGAACGATGTCCACTACAGTTACGGGCAGTCCGCAAACGCGGCCTCAGAATAGTCATCTCCAGGTCCGAAATCCTCGCGGCAAATCACTTCTCTCTTTAAGCTATGTCGGCTTGGTCGATCCTTTAGTGCAGTTGACTTCTGACATAGTGCAGTTTGTCTTTTGAAACTGACAGCGGTGCAGGCCGAGCGCGCGAAGACGCGACAGACTCGGCACAGTTTTTTTCAGACAGAGAGGTCCGACCATGAAGAGAATTCCGGACGAGGTCAGCGGGTCGGCCGGCCCCGCTATCGAGAACTGGGTGCGCTCGTTCTGGGGCACGACTTCCGAGTCGCCTGATTTACCGCCCCACCACCCCGACTGTCTTGGTTGTGGGCCGCAGAACCCGCACGGCCACGCCCTGTCGGTCCAGCGTGACGAGAACGGCGTGGTGGCTCACCATGTGTTCGATCAACGTCATGTCGGGGCACCCGGGATAGCACACGGCGGCGCGGTGGCGACCGTTCTCGACGATCTGTTCGGCTTCCTGCTCTACACAGTGGGTGAGCTCGCCGTGACGCGGCGTCTCGAGCTCGACTATCTAGCGCCGGTTCTGCTCGGCACTCCCTACGTGTTGCGTGCTGCCGTTCGGTCTCGTGATGGGCGCAAACTGGATCTCACGGCCACGATGGACGATGCGCAGGGCCGCTCGGTCGCCACCGCTACTGCCCTGTTCGTGGTGGTCGAGGTCGAACACTTCATGCAGTCCCAAGCCCGAGCTCAACTCCGGGCCACAGACACGAATCACACCGAAGAATAGACACCCTGGCCGACCTCATCGACGTCCATCACCCGCGGTGGCTGTCGTTCGGCTGCGTCTACCTGGCGCAACGACGGCGAGCACGAGTGCCCCAGCGGCGGTCAGGGCCGCCAACGCCAGTGTCGCCTGACCACTTCCATGTACGAATGCGGCTTTGGCGAACTCGGCCAGCGGCTGGCCAGCTGGTCCTGCGCGGTCGGCGACCTGCAATGCGGCGGCCAGAGAATCGGCCACCGGACCACGGGCTGGCTCGGGTAGCTGGGGCAGAGCCGGCTGGATGTGCTGAACGTAACCGGCCGCGAGCACGCTACCGGCTACCGCAATCCCAATCGCGGCACCGATTTCGCGAGCCGCGTCGTTGACCGCGGCAGCCACCCCGTGCTTGGCCTCTGGAGTGTCCGAGACGATGGCGAAAGTCGCAGGAGCGGTACACAACCCCAAACCCGCGCTCATGATGAGCAGGGGCCACAGCAGGTCAGGGTAAGTCGCAGCGACGGTCAGTCTGCTCACCATCACCAGTCCCGCCGCGATGGTGAGCAGACCTACAGTGGTCATCACCCGCAGCCCAACAATGTTCGACAGCCAGGGTGCAATCACCGAGATCACGATGAGCGGCACGACCATAGGGGTCAACGCCAACGCGGCGGTGAGCGGTCCATAACCGAGAATCAACTGCAGATACTGCACCAACAGCAAGAACACCCCGAAGGTCACCAGAAATTGGATACAGACAGACAGCGCGCCGGCACCGAAACCACGGCGGGCGAACAACCGGACATCGAGTAGCGGTGCCGAGGAACGTAGTTCTACGACGACGAACACCACAACTGCGAACAAGCCCACCGCAGTGCTGATGGCGACGAGCGAATCCGACCAGCCACGGGCCGGAACCTCGATCACAGCGAAGACGATCGCCCCGACTGCCACAACTACGGTCACAGCGCCCACCCAATCGACCGGTGGATGCTCCTGCTGGCGGGACTCCGCGATACTGCATGCCAACCCGGCCAGAACCGCTCCGGCGACGGTCAACCCGACGAACACCGAGGTCCACGACCACTGCTCGAGCAGCACTCCAGCCCCGAGGATGCCCAGGACCGCCCCGGATCCAGCAACCCCGGCCCACACCCCTACAGCGCGACCGCGATGCGCCGGTGGAAATCCCGCGGTCAGTATCGACAGCGTCGAGGGCATGACCAGCGCCGCACCCGCCCCAGCCAACGCGCGAGCAGCGATCAGCCACGCCGGGTCAGCAAGAAACAAGGGCAATGCCGACGCGAAAGCGAACAACGCCAACCCCGCCACGAGCACCCCCCGGCGACCGTAACGATCACCGATCGCACCGGCAGGCAGAACGAAGCACGCCAATACCAACGTATAACCGTCGACTATCCAGGTAAGTTGAGCTTGCGTCGCCCCTGTCGCGACCGCGATCTGTGGCAACGCTGAATACAATGCCGCCATTGCGGCCACCACCAACGCGACCGCCATGCACGACACAATCAACATCCACCACTGGGCGCCGCTCCATCGAGCGACGCCGGCAGAGTCGGATCCACGTTCGTTCATGGCCAGCCTCCCAGTTCGAGACCGGTCGTCTCGGTACGAGACTATTAGTATCATAACTCTGTGGGTGTGACAGAATGGTCATGCGAGGAGATATTTTGTCAGTCAAATGGAGCGGAGCCCGTTCATGGTCGACCCTCTCGTTGCAGCCGAGGGCCCGGCCGATCCCCGGCTGGCGCGCTCACGTAACCGGTTACTCGAAGCTGCCGGTCAGCTGCTGTCCACCGGCGGTGTCGAGGCGGTCACCGTGGAGGCGGTCACCCGCATGTCGAAGGTTGCGCGTGCCACGCTGTACCGACACTTCGGAAGTACCACCGACCTGCTCGCGGCAACCTTCGAGCGACTACTACCCCCAGTCGACACCGATATCGATACCGGTCCGCTACGCGAACGTCTGATTTCGTTGC
>NZ_JBEOXI010000500.1:0-2915 GCF_040296465.1 Streptomyces sp. NPDC002130 | reverse complement strand
ACGTCTTCGTCGCCTACTCGGTGCTGACCTTCGCGGTCAGCCGCCACCAGAGCGGCGGATCCAGCGACCAGCAGTCCCGGGACGCCACGGCCAGGCAATCCTGATGCGTTGGATGCGTTTCCGTCGTCGGCTGCGCAGACCGGTGGTGCGTGGCCGTCGCGTCGTACGTGGTCGATGTTGGCGGCGGTGTTGCCGCATTTGCGGGAGGACGACAACGCGGCGATCAACACGGCGGTGTTCGGGTTGATCGGTGAGGGCGCGGGCGTGGAGTTCTTGGAGTGGCGGCGTAGCGCGGATCTTCCCGATCCGGTTGCGGTGGTGGAGAATCCCGATTCGGCGTTCGATTGGCAGTCGCGTCCTGATCTGGTGTGGGCGGTGCTGTCCGGTGTCACGGCGTGGGCGGTGGGACGGGGCACGGTGGAGGCCTGGCGCAGTGCGTGGGGTCCGCTGATCGCGGCTGCGGAGGCGGGCGCACCGGACGTGGCGGGCGCGGCGGCGCGCACGCTGGCGACGGCGCGACCGGCGAAGGCGACTGTCCCGGCGTCTGCTCGTCGGTTCGCGCCGATGTTGACCGCTGCGGGTCTGATGGAGGCGGCGGCATGAGCGGGGTTCGGGTGCTCGCGCCGGATGAGTTGCGGGCGTTTCGCCTGGCACGGCTGGTTTCTGCCGAGCAGATGCCGTATTTCATGCGGGCGTTGTTCGCGGCGCAGCCCGTTGCTGCACCGGGGTTGGGAACGTTCGCGGTGGATGCGCAGTGGCGGCTTTATCTCGATCCGGCGTTGTTGGTGGGCGCGGGTGCGTGGCCGGTGCCGGTGGCGGGTGCGGTATTGCTGCACGAGGTCGGGCACTTGCTGCGGGCGCACGGTGCGCGGGGTCAGTCCTTGCCGAAGCCGGTGCAACACGTGGCGTGGAATTACGCGGCGGACGCGGAAATCAACGACGACTTGCTGGCGGCGGGCGTCGGGTTACCGGACGGGGTGATCACTCCACAATCGTTCGGGTGCGAGGACGGCGGAATCGCAGAGGACTACTACACGCACCTGATCGATCCGGCTACGGGGCAACAGTTTCCAGACGACGAAGATGTGGGATGCGGGTCCGGTGCGGGGTGCGCGCCGGTGCCGGGGGAGTTGGGCGCGGCAGCGGGGGAGGTCGCGGACGGGTTGGACGGCGCGGAAGCAGATCTGATGCGCCGCCATGTGGCGCGGGCGGTGCAGGCGGCGCAAGGGAAGGGGCGCGGGAGCGCACCGGCAGGATTGGCGCGTTGGGCTGGTGAGGTTCTCACGCCGCCGACAGTGCCGTGGGATCGGGTGTTGCGCGCGGTGATCCGGCGCGCGCTGGCGGATCAGTCGGGGCGGACGAACTACAGCTATGCGCGTCCGTCGCGGCGCAGCCTGCCGGGGATCGTGGCCCCGGCGATGCGGGGTCCGTCGATCACGGTGTCGATTGTGATCGACACGTCCGGGTCCATGTCGGCGGCGGATCTGTCGGCGGCGATGGGTGAGGTTGCGGGTGTGCTGCGGGCAGGCGGTGTAGCGCGGGAGCGGGTACGGATTCTCTCGTGCGATGCGGCATCGACGTCTGCGCAGGCGGTGCGGTCGGTGGCTGATGTGGTGTTGGTGGGCGGCGGCGGTACGGATATGCGCGTCGGGATCGATGCGGCGAACGCGGCCCGTCCTGCCCCGCACGTGGTGATCGTGTTGACGGACGGGGATACGCCGTGGCCGGATCGGCCGTCGCGGGCGCATCTGGTGTGCGCGGTGATCGGCAACGACACTGCACTGGCACGGACCCCGGAATGGGCGTCGAGTGTGCAGATCCCGGTCGGTGCGTTGTGAACGCGGTGAGCGGTGATCTGTTGCGGTACGCGCAGCAGGTGTTGACCGGTACCGGTCACGCGCCGGATCAGGTGGCGAGCGTGGTCGCCGGTACCGGCGAGGATGCGGCGGCGCGGGCCTTGCGTGCGGGGTGGGAGTGCGCTGCGAATCCGGTGGTCGGGGCGTGCGAACAGACGGAGGACGTGTCGTGAGCGTGGAATGGTTCGATCTGGCTCAGCGTCTCTATGCCGCCGAAACAGGGCGCCCCGTTGCTCGGCTCGCACACACTACGTTCACCCCGTCAGCGTCGGCGCTGGCGGTGCGGGCGACGGTACGCGGCGGCAGTGTGAGCGTGTCCGCTGCGTCGTTCGGTGGAGGTGAGGAAACCGCGTGCGACGAGGCAGGGTTGGCGTTGCTCGCACGGTTGGGCGGCACACTGGCGGCGGATACCCCGGCGATGTTGCTCACCGACGACACCGGCACGATCCCGGCCCTGGTGGGGTTGGCGCGGGCGCACGCTCACCACAGTGACCCGAACATCTCCGGTAGCGCCGCGATGGTGGGGTGGTGGGCAGATCGCGCGGATCATCCCGGCACATCGGCGGTGGTGAATCTTCCGGCCGCCTCCAGTGCCCGCTACGTGCTCGGAGTGGTGCCGGAAGCGCAGCGGTCGGCGCGGGTATGGCGAAAGTGGTTGCAGATCACCGACGAGAGTGTCGCCGGGATGCACGAATGGGCGCGTGCGATCGGCAGTGGCCCGTTGTTACCGCTGCTCGCTGCGATCGGTGAAGACGACGCCTATTCGTTTTCTCGGGCACAGTCCGCACTGGTGGACGGTCACGACTGGTCGCGTCCCGACAACACGGCCAGCGCCGCGATGGGTCTGCGAAGTCGTTGTGACGCAGCAGATGTGATGTCATCAGCCTTGCTCGATGATCCGATGTGGCGCGAGCGCGCATTGCACACCGGCCACGTCGCGGTGGGTGTGGCATCGATGACGCCGGTTCGCCGGACACCGGTGTCCATGATCGGGGACGCGGGAACGGCCCCGGACCGAGAAGTCGGGGGCCGTTCGATCATGCGGGGTTATGGCGGATC
>NZ_JBEOXI010000499.1:0-2918 GCF_040296465.1 Streptomyces sp. NPDC002130 | reverse complement strand
TCGCCTCCTCACCGAGGTCGAGGAGCTGGAGCACCGGGCCCGGCGCCGGGACATCCTGGTCGACGACGAGACCCTGTTCGACTTCTACGACCAGCACAAATGCGGCCCGTGAATTGCTCCTACTGAAACTTTTCGGCGGGATCACTCAACAGCCGAGCAAGAGCCCGAACCGTTTTCGGGTCAGTCATATCGCCGCCCCGCGCGCAACCGATCCTCGCACCGGACGCCGCCTCCGCAGCCTGCAACTCCCGATATGCCTCAACAAGCTCAGCACTGGGATTCGCCATCAGCTCCGCTTGACGCTTCTGCTCAGCGTCGCGAGCAACGCGTATCCGCGCCGAAAACTGCTCCTCGCGCCAGATTCCGAAACGGCGACGTTTCCACAGCCCACGAACGTCCGCGCCGGCCATCCATGCCGCGAACTGCTCCTTTTCTCGCTCCCACTTCCGCGGCCGAAAATCCGGACTCCAACTATCCATCAACTTTTCCCCCACCTCGCTTCAACCTGTGGACACGCCCAAATTAGCAGCGTTCAACCACCAAGCGCCGCCGACGAAGATCCGAAACGCACGTCCGACCAGCCGAAACGCGACCAAGCCTCGACCCCCGACGGACAACCCCGGACAGAGAAATGGCCCGACTCAGGGTCGGACCATCCTCATCTCCATTTGCGATTAAGGGCCTACGAACAGCGCCTTCACGCTCTTCGTACCCATCGAACCAACCAGCCCACCAGAATCAGCGGCAACGCCAACGCCACAATCAACACCCGACGCACCAAACCTTTGAATCCAGGGATCCAAACTGCCGACTTCACAAATTCAAGCGCAGCGGGATCCCCAAAAGGAACCTCATACCCCAGCCAGCCTACGACGCGAATCAGCAGGAAAACCACGCTGATCAGACCCCAAACGGCATCCGCTGCCTTGCCGATCACCTGCATGGACCGATCGCCGCGCCACACCTGCGTTGCCAAAGACTCATCCGACCACCAACGAGATCGAGTCCTTTGTCCAGATGCATTCTCTCGACTAGATCCGTTTTCCTCATGTAACTCATTACTTCTATTCATGTGAGTGTCCTTTCGTATCAATTCACATATGTCCCCTTTGAATCAGAATTTCCACACACTTCTGGTGCACTTCCGTTCTTTCTGGGATTGCTGGCCTTCCCGATTTTTCGAGAAGGTAGAGCAATCGTACCAGGTCACACCGACAATCTGCGAGCTTCCCGGAGTCGCGAGACTGAATTGATACACCCGGCAAGAATTGGCTCTCAGCTGCCCGTACAGACACGATAATAATGCTCCGGCACTCCAAGCTGGGTGCATCGTGGCGTATTTACTAACAAGGGCTAAAAGATATCCCCTCTTAGAATACGAGCGAGTTTAAATAGGCCGTTCCTCTTCAGGGAACTCACCGCGAGAGCAGAGCTACCGCGACACCACACGTGGCCGGCCTCCGTCGCTCCCGCACAATCACCCCGCCAGCGCACCGAGTGGGAGGTGCGAACGCCAGGCCCGTTGCGGCGGTGTGTTGGCGCCTGCCCAGCGGCCGGCCACCTTCGGTGTCCTCCGAATTGAGCTCCGCTGCGCTCCGCACCAGCGAAAAGCGTTGATTTGTTTGTCCTTCTGGCCTTCCGATTCTCGTCGGCGGTGACCTGCGCGCAACCCCTGGCGGCGATGCCGGCCCGAGGGCTCCGAGAAATTTTCTCAACCCGCACTCGCACGCTCGCAGAGAAATTTTCCCGGCCCAGGGGTGGCACTCCGGCCCCCTCATGCCGACGCGATTCTCCTTTGCCAGCAGGGCAAAAAAATTGGCGGCCACCGAGCAGGGGGACGCCACCGGATCAGCGGAGGTTCCAGTTATGAGCGCACAGGCGAAGACCACGGCGGACAAGAGCGCAGCGCGCCGCGAGCAGGCCGCCGCACTGCACGAGAGCATCACCGCGAAGGTTGCCCAGCTCACCGACACCGATGCATGGGCCGCCTACCTGACCGCCGCAGCAGCGTTCCACGCGTACAGCTTCAACAACGTGATGTTGATTTTCTCGCAGGCGCCGGACGCGAGCCAGGTCGCCGGATTCCGCAAGTGGCAGGAACTCGGACGCCAGGTCCGCAAGGGCGAAAAGTCGATCAAGATTTTCGGCTACTCGACCAAGAAGATCACCGAAACCGACACCGAGACCGGCGAGGAAACCACTCGCCGAGCAGCACGGTTCCCGATCCTGTCCGTGTTCGACATCGCCCAGACCGATCCGATCGAAGGGCACCCCGCAGCAGCAGCCGAGACCATCACCACCCGACTGCAAGGCGAAGACCCGGCCGCCATCTACACCCGCATCGCACAGGTGATGACGGAACAGGGATGGACCGTCACCCGCGAGCACATCGCCGGAGAATCGAACGGCCGCACCAGCCTCGACGGATCACGCCGCATCATCGTCGACGACACGATCAGCGACGCACAAGCCGCGAAAACGATGATTCACGAAGCCGCTCACGCGCTCATGCACGCCAGCGGAGACATCGACCCCGCCGAGCTGCACCGAGGCCGCGCCGAAGTGGAAGCCGAATCCGTCGCCTACGTCCTGGCCGGATTACTCGGACTGGATACCACCGATTACAGCATCGGCTACATCGCCGGATGGGGAAACGGAGACCTCGAGGTCATCACCGACACAGCCCGCGCAGTCCTGGCGACCGTCCACACCCTCGCCGAGGCACTCGAACCCCGCGCCGACGACGCCGAGGACACCGCAGCCGCATAGACGGCAGCACCCCGCAAACGCAGTGCGACACCGGGCGGGTAGAGGGCGCCCGGTGGGGCCACCGGAATTATAAGAAAGGGCAAAGACATTTGCACCACCCCCCACGAGGGGGGCGGCGACACCATTTTAAGCAAAAACAACGTAGCCGC
>NZ_JBEOXI010000498.1:0-2919 GCF_040296465.1 Streptomyces sp. NPDC002130 | reverse complement strand
CTGGAACCGCAAGATCCGCGTCTTCGCCGACTGGACCCTCGGCATGTTCCTCAAGCGCGAGGTCGTCTCGCTCGGCGCCATCGAGACGCCGCGCGGTGTTGCTCGACGCCTTCCTGATCAGGCTGATCCTGCTCCCGGTCCTGCTCCGGCTGAGCGGTCACGCTGCATGGTGGGCACCGGGCTGGCTGCGCAGAATGTTGCCGTCGATCCGCTTCTCGCACTGACCATTACAACACCTCACGGAGGAATCATGACCGATCCGAACATCACGCATTCGAGCACGTCTGCCGGGTGGCCGATCGAACGTATCGTCCCCGCACTGGCCGCCGGCGTCACCGCGACGGGCCTGACCCTCGGCGAACTCCACGCACCACGGTGGAGGCTGCTCAGCGCCTTCGCCGCCGCGAACCTCGCCCTCTACGCCGCGGTCGGCTGGTGCCCGGCAAGTGCGCTTCTCACCAGAGCGGGCGTACCAAGTCTTCGCCACCCCCGAAGCGGATAGGCACACAATTGCCGCAGTTCGACGAACGGAAGGAATTCTCCACCATGACCATCGCACTCTCGACCACCTTGACCGACACCGACTTCGAGACGGCGGTCACCGCCACCAAAGCAGCACTGTCCGAGCAAGGCTTCGGTGTGCTGACCGAAATTGACATGCAGGCCACCCTGAAAGCCAAACTTGGCACAGACATGGAGAAGTATCTGATCCTAGGCGCGTGCAATCCCACGCTTGCACACCGCGCCGTAGGAATCGTGCGTGAGATCGGCCTGCTACTGCCCTGCAACGTCGTCGTCCGTGCCGACACCACCGCCGGATCGGTCATCGTCGAGGCGATGAACCCGGACCTCATGGTCCAAGTGACGGGCGAACCAGCACTGTCAGATGTCGCGGCCGAGGCCACCACCAAACTCCAAGCCGCCCTGGACACGCTCGGCAGTCGGGATGCAGTGCGCAGTTGATGACGTTGACCCTGGCGCTGGCGCTCGGCCTCACCGTCGGAATCCTGCTCGGTCTCCTCGGAGGCGGTGGATCGATCCTCGCTGTCCCGATCCTCGTGTACGCTCTCGGGTTCCCCCTGCCGGAGGCGATACCGACTTCGCTGTTGGTGATCGGTGTCGCCTCCGCGGTCGGGGTCATCTCCAAGGTGCGGGCGCGGCTCATCGAATGGCGACTCGCGGCAATCTTCGCCGCCACCGGAGTCCTCGGCACCCTGGCCGGCACTGCCCTTGGCAAGCATCTACCTGAAACTGCCGTGATGATCGGCTTTGCGATCGTCATGATCCTCGCGGGGGCACGCATGCTGCGCAGCCCCGACAATCCCGGAACCGCCTGCAGGACGAGCAATTCCGGGATCAACTGGCGCCGATGCGCACCTCGGTCCATACCGACCGGATTCGGCGTCGGTGTCCTTACCGGACTGTTCGGCGTCGGCGGGGGCTTCTTGATCATCCCCGCATTGGTTCTGCTGCTGGGAATCGAGATGAGTGTCGCCGTCGGAACCTCTTTGGTGGTCATCGTCGCCAACTCCGCCGCCGGACTCATCGCTCAGGCCGACGGCCTAGGTGGAAACTGGCCCTTGACGGCAGCGTTCGCAGGTTCAGCCATTGCGGGTTCGTTGGTGGCCGGACGATTCGGTACACGCATCGCCACGGACTCACTTCGGCAGTGGTTCGCCTACCTGGTGTTTGTCGTGGCAGGTTACGTCCTCATCGACACTCTCGTTCTCGGATGATCTACCGTGCACCCCGTTGGATGCCCCCGGGGGTAATCTGGCAATTTCTGGCATCATCATGCATCTGAAGGAGACCCCATGATCGGCGACGAAGACAGCATCGCATTGGTCCTCAACCGCCTCCGCCGCGCACACGGCCAACTCTCGGGAGTGATCGGCATGATCGAGAACGGACGCGATTGCAAAGACGTTGTCACCCAGCTCGCCGCTGTTTCCAGGGCCCTCGACAAAGCTGGCTTCAAGATCGTCGCTACCGGTCTCCGAGAGTGCATGACAGGCGAAGCGGCAGACAACAAAGAACCCATGACCGAAGCAGAACTGGAAAAGCTCTTCCTGGCGCTGGCCTGAACGCCCGCTTCACATCAGGAACGAGGCCGACCGACAACATGTAGGAGCTCCCCATGAGCACGACCGACCCGGACATCGCCATCATTGAAACTTCCAGCCTCGGCGACCGCAGCTATCTGATCAGCCACGACGGTATCGCCGTGGTGATCGATCCACAACGCGACATCGACCGCGTCCGGGCGCTGGCAGCAGAAAAGAACGCTGTCATCACCCACGTGCTGGAAACTCACATCCACAACGACTACGTCACTGGCGGCCTGGAACTTGCGCGCGCCACGGGTGCCGAATACGTCGTCCCGGACGGCGATCCGGTCGAATACGAGCGCCGAGCAGTCGTCGACGGCGATGTCGTCGACGCGGGATCGACGACGTTCGAGGTCATGCACACCCCAGGGCATACTCATCACCACGTCAGTTACGTTCTGCACCGGCGCGGCGAGCCGATCGCAATCTTCACCGGCGGCTCCATGCTCTACGGGTCCACCGGGCGCACTGACCTGCTCGGCTCCGAGCACACTGATGAACTGACCCACGCGCAGTACCATTCGGTCCGCCGTATCGCGGCCGAACTGGCCGCTGAGGTGGAGGTCTACCCCACACATGGGTTCGGTAGCTTCTGTGCCGCAACTCCGACCAGCGGGGACTCATCCACCATCGGTGAACAGCAGCAGTCCAACCCCGCACTGACTCAGGACGAACACACCTATGTCGACGAGCTGATCGCGGGCCTGTCTGCATATCCCGCGTACTACGCCCATATGGGCGTCATCAACACCAAAGGGCCGGCCCCGATCGACCTGTCCATGCCCGAGCCCGTCGATCCAGACGAACTACG
>NZ_JBEOXI010000497.1:0-2923 GCF_040296465.1 Streptomyces sp. NPDC002130 | reverse complement strand
GCATCGTCCAGGTTCAGCACCTTGACCTGGATGCCGGTCTCCTGGGTGAACGGCGTGTAGATCGCCTTCTGCAGCGCCGCGCCATAGGAACCGCCACTGTCACGGACGACCACCGTCTTGCCGCCCTTACCGCCACTGCCGGACGACACACGGCTGGTACCGGTGCCGCAGGCGGAGAGGGAGGGAAGAGCGGCGAGGGCGGCGAGGCCGCCTGCTCCGCGCAGGAGCGTTCTACGACCGATCTGGGCATTACTCATGGCAATACTCCTCATCTGGGGACGCGTGGGACCAGCTGTGCGGGGCTTTACCTCGCGGGTGCGGGGGGAGGGTGGGATGGTGCAGGGTGGCGAACGCGGTCAGAGCATCGGCTGCTTGCGTTGCCGATCGCCGCTTTGGGCGCGTGTTCGCCGTGAATCGAAGTCCCCGACGACCTTGTCGTCGGAGCAACGCCGGCCAGAAGACCGGGTGAGTGGCGGTGGGGAAGCTGGAGCCGTGGCAGGAGGTGACCCGCGGGTGGGGGCAGCCCTCACCGGAGCCGCAGCATGAGGGCTCTCGTGAGGGATGCAGCAGAGCCGGGCCTGCGGCTGAGGGACGGGCCGAGCAGTCCAGTCCTGACGACGTTGCTCATCAGGCAGCTTCGCGAGAGATGGCGTCGCTTCCCGGACACCCCTATGGACCGTCACCCCACGGGCGACGTCCTGGGCCCAGATCCTGAAGCTGGGGTTGCGGTGAACCCAGCAGGGGTGTTCAGGAAGCGGTGTACCCGCCGTCGACGGTCAGGACCGACCCTGTGACATACGACGACTCCGACGATGCGAAGAAGAGCACCGCGTCGGCGACCTCTTCAGGGGTGGCGAGGCGCTGGAGCGGGATTGTGCTCTCGCGCTGGCGGCGGTAGCCCTCGGGGTCGGGCCTGCGCTGGAATGCCGCTTCAATGATCGGGGTGGCGGTCAGGCCCGGAGCGACGACGTTGACACGGATATTGCGCGGGGCCCATTCGATCGCCGCGCCCTTGGCGAGCATGATGAGGCCCCCCTTGGCGGCGGAGTAAAGGACCTGCCCGGACATGCCGACCATGCCCAGCCGTGAACTGACGCAGACGAACGAGCCACCCGTCTCGGGCATCAGCGGCGCGAAGTGCTTCATCACCAGGAACGCGCTGAGCAGGTTGCTCTCGAGCACGTTCTTCGCGTCGTCGTAGGCCATCTCGGTGAGCGGACTGGTCGCCTGCAGGCCGTGGTTGAGGACGACGACGTCGATGGTGCCGAAGGCCTCGGCGGCCTGCTTGGCCAGGTGCTCGACGAACGCCTCGTCGTTGAGGTCTCCCGGAACGTACAGGTCGTCGGGCAGAGCGCTGTCGAGTCGCTCCTTGCGGCCGGTGAGCAGCAGCCGCGCGCCCTCGCGACGGAAGTGGGAACTCACTGCCTGTCCGATGCCACTGCTGGCGCCGGTCACCAGGGCCGTGACGTTGTTGAGTCTCATGTCAGGCACTCCTTTACGGGGGAGGTCGGTCAGGTTGCGGGCTGGGCCACGGGGTCTTGTCCCTGGAGCCGGTCAGTTGAGGAATCCGCGGGCGTCGACCGGCCAGCGCTGCAGCGACGTGCCCGTGCTGTCGGTGACAATCAGTTCCTCGAAACCGAGGACGACCGGGCACACGTGGTTCGGCACGACCGGTACGACGCTGCCCACACTGGGGCGGAACTCGCCGTCCGGCAGCGGAAGGAACCCGTGGTACTCGTTGACCTTGGACAGGACCGCCTTCGTGCCGGCGATGCCGCCGTAGCCGATCTCGGGGCCGCCTTCCTTGCTGAGAGCCTTGTTGCCCACATCGACGATGACCTGGCCGGGGACCCAGTCACTGACCACGGTGCCGGCGACGAACAGCGCGATCTGGTCCTCCGTGCAGGAGCCCAGCCGGGCGTTGTTCAGATCGCCGAAGACGTACTCGCCGGGACGGATCTCGGTGATCACGCCGCTGGTGGAGAACTCGAGGGTGGGAGTGGAGCCGGCGCTGACCACCTCAGCGGTGACCCCGACACCGGCCAGGCTGCGTACCGCGGTGGTGAGCGCGGCCTCCTGGTCCTGCGCGGCGCGCCGGCGAGCCTCCTGGCCGGTGCAGCCGTGACCGGGATAGGTGAAGACGCCCACCGGCACCAGACCGCGCTTGCGGGCGGCGAGCGCGAGATCGCCCGCGACCTCGGGCGGCGCCCCGGAACGACGGGCACCGCAGTCGACCTCGATCACGACCTGCAGCCGCTCGGGTTCGTCTCCCATCGCGTCGGCGAGGGCCTCGATCGCCGCGACGTTGTCGACGCCGACCCGCAGCCGGGCGGACTCGGCGAGCCGGCGGATCCGGGCTCGCTTCGTTCCCGCGGCCCAGATCGGGTAGGCGAGGAAGATGTCGTCGAACCCGGCCGCGGCGAAGACCTCGGCCTCACCGACGTTTCCGGCGGTGATCCCGACCGCGCCGGCCTCGATCTGGCGTCGCCCGATCTCCACGCACTTGTGCGTCTTGACGTGCGGCCTGACCTTGAGGTCGCGCTGGTCGGCGAAGCCCTGGATGCGGTCGATGTTGCCCTGCATGACGTCGACCAGCACGATCGGCGCGGGGGTGTCGATCCGCTCGACCAGAGCGTCGAGTGCTCGTTGCAGCCTGTTCACGCTGCCCCTCCTTGTGGTTCTGCCTGGAATGATCGAGGGGCGCGGGTGCTGACTCCCTCTGGATGCCGAACGCGTGCGCCCCGCTGTACCGCGCACTTGGGTACACCGGCGACGGGCCCGCCCTACACAGCGGTGCAGACCATCTGGATCTCCACCGGACTGTTGAGCGGCAGCCCGGCGACACCGATCGCGGTGCGGGCGTGCCGTCCGTTCTCACCCAGGACTTCGATGAGCAGTTCACTGGCCGCGTTGGCGACCTTCG
>NZ_JBEOXI010000496.1:0-2934 GCF_040296465.1 Streptomyces sp. NPDC002130 | reverse complement strand
GCCGGGGCAGCTCCGGCGTCGGGTACGGCTCGCGGCGGAAGGGGTAGCCGGGGAGCCGGACCCGGCCGCCGCCCGCGCCCACAGCCCGCCAGTCGAGATGCAGGCCGCGGCGGTACAGCTCTGCGAGCGCCTCGTGCAGCCCCGCGACCCCGGCCGACTCCCCCGACTGGCTCGCGGTCCAGTGGCTGCGGGGCAACGTCGTCAGGGCCAGCGACGTGAGCACGTCGGCGGGCCCGAGCTCGAGGAAGTCGGCGTGGCCCAGCGCGTGCACGGCGGCCAGCGTCCGCTGGAACTGCACGGGCCGACGGGCCTGACGCACCAGATGTTCCGCGTTCACGACGGATCCGGCGGGGAGCACCTCACCCCGCGCGCTGTCGCCGCACGGCAACCGCAGCGGCGTGAACGTGAGGGACTCGGCGGCCTCCCTCAGCGCGGGGAGCACCGGGTCGAGCAGCGCGGAGTGGTACGCCCGGTCCACGTCGAGCGGTCGGCAGGCGATGTCCTTGCCGGTCAGCACCCGGTGAGCCGCCTCGATGGCCTCGGGGTCACCGGACAGCACGTGAGAACGCGGCCCGTTGACCGCGGCGATCTCCACCGGCAGCCCGGCGCACAGCTCCCCGACCGTGTCGGCGTCGCCGTGCAGGGCCAGCATGCGGCCGGGAGCGGCGGCCCGCATGGCGTTGTCCCGCGCAGCGGTGAAGCGCAGACCGTCGGCGAGCGAGAAGGCACCCGCGGTGCAGAGCGCCGCGATCTCGCCGAGGCTGTGCCCGAGCACGCACTCGGGCTCGACCCCGAACTGTCGCCACAGCCGTACGAGTGCCATCTGCAGGGCGAACTGGGCGGCCTGCGTGACGGCTCCCGCCCCGTCCGAGGGTGGTGTCAGGAGCATGTCGAGCAGGCTGCCGTGTGCCGCCTGCCGGTACGTCTCCTCGCACTCGTCCAGGACCTCGCGTACGACGGGGTACTGCCGGTACAGCTCGCGTGCCATTCCCGCGGTGGCCTGGCCCTGCCCGGAGAAGGCGAAGGCGATCGGCCCTGCGCCGACTCGCTGTTCCTCGTCGGGCTGCCGCAGGAACCGGTCGAGACCGTCGGCCAGTTCCGCAGCGGTCCGGCCGTGCACCACCGTGCGGTGGGCGTGGTGTGTGCGGCCGAGTGCCAGCGTGGTGTGGACGTCGGCGACGCCGAGGTCGGGGCGTGCCCGCAGCTCGTCCCGCAGTCGCGTGGCAACCTCGTGCAGGGCTGTCCGGGATCGTGCGCTGATCGGGACCGGCAGAGGGTGCGCGGGCTGCGGGCGGGCCGTCGACGCCGGCGCTGCCTCCAGGAGCACATGGGCGTTCGTACCGCCGAACCCCAGGGCACTGACACCGGCGCGGCGCGGGACGCCCTGCGGTGTCCGCCACGCCTCGGCCGCGGTGGCCAGGCGGAACGGACTGGTCTCCCAGGGCAGCCGGGGGCTCGGCCGGGTCACGTTCGCGGTGGGCACGATCGTGCCGTGCCGCAGCATCAGCACCGTTTTGACGAGCCCCGCCATTCCGGCACAGGTGTCCAGGTGTCCCAGGTTGGGTTTGACGGAGCCGAGGGTGCAGAAGCCGGTCCTGCCCTGCTGCGAGCGGTACGCCCGTGACAGCGCCTCGAACTCCACCGGGTCGCCCAGCTCCGTTCCGGTGCCGTGGGCCTCCACATGGCTGACGGAATCCGCGTCGATGCCCGCGCGGGCCAGCGCGAGCCGGACGACCTCCGTGTGGCCCTGCACACCGGGGGCGGTGAAGCCGGCCTTGGCGGCACCGTCGTTGTTGACCGCGGAGCCGAGGATGACCGCCTGGATCTCGTCCCCGTCGGCGAGGGCCGCGTCCAGCCGCTTGAGCAGCACTACGGCGACGCCGTTGCCCCCTACCGTGCCGTCCGACGCGGCATCGAAGGCCCGGCACACCCCGCTCGGGGACAGGATGAACTCCGGATCGGGCGCGTACCCCGCCTCCTGAGGCACCCGCACGGCCGCGGCCCCGGCCAGGACCAGGTCGTTCTCGCCCGACAGCAGCGACTGGGCGGCCAGATGGACCGCGACCAGCCCGGTCGAACAGGCGCTCTGGACGGCGACGGCCGCACCGGTGAGACCGAGGCGGTAGGCGACCCGGGTGGCGAGGAAGTCCTGCTGTGCGCCGATCAGCCCCTGCATCTCCTCCATGACGTTCGCCGAAGACTCGGCGCCTCCCATGCCGTGCCGGGCGAAGTACGGCAGGTCCGGGCCGTACAGATTCATCCCGCCGCCCGCGTAGACCCCGATGCGACGCCCGTGGGCCTGGCCCGCGTATCCGCCGTCCTCCAGGGCGTGGGCGCAGCACTCCAGGAACAGCCGGTGCGCCGGATCGGTGAGGCCTGCCTCTTTCCGGCTCATGCCGAAGTGGTCCGCGTCGAAGCACTCGGCGTCGTCGAGGACCCCTGCGACCCGCACCCGTCCGTCGCCCTGCCCACTGCCCAGCCTGCGCACGCTGCTCGTGCCGGCGCGCAGATTCGCCCAGAGGGTGGCGAGGTCCGGTGCGCCCGGCAAGCGCGCGGACATGCCGATGACGGCGATCCGCCCGTCGGTCGCCCCCGGCCCGGGCCCGGAGCCCTGGGACCCGTCGGCCGCGCCGGGCCCGAGGTGTGCGGCGAGCGCGGCGATGCTGCTGTGCTCGAACAGGGCGGTGTCGTCCAGGGACAGGCCCAGCGTGGTTTCCAGGCGGACCTTGATCCGCATCAGCGCCAGGGAGGTGAGTCCGAGGTCGAAGAACGAGGTCTGCGGATCGGCCGTGCCGCCGAGCACCTCCTCGACGAGCGCACCGATGCGCTGTCGCAGCTCCCGCTCGCTGGGCGCACCCATGTCAGCGCTCCTCTTCTCGCACGACGCTCAGGCGGCGTGCGACCCCGCGGACCGTGGGCGAGGCGAAGAAGTCG
>NZ_JBEOXI010000495.1:0-2946 GCF_040296465.1 Streptomyces sp. NPDC002130 | reverse complement strand
GGGAGTCGACGCGGAGCGTCGGTGACCGACGACAACGCCGCAGATGCGCGTGCCAGGCCCCGCGTCTGTGGGCTGATCCAAACGACAGGCCCTAGGAGAGCACCCCCGCCAGCGTCCCCGCGAGGGTCAGGGCGAGGAACGCGGCGCCCCACGTCATCGCGTGCCGTATCCGGCGGCGCTTGACGTGAGTGGTCCGGGTCAGGAGCTGCGGCGGGGTGTCGGCGGTCGGCGTCGGGTGGGGCGTCCTCGCCAGGCTCAGCAGGACCAGCGACGGGGCGCAGGCCGCGCAGCCGGTCCAGAGGAGGAGCTGGGGGATCGCGGCGTACTGGGCGGGGGTGATGACGCCGGCGGTGATCGCGGTGAGGAGGGCGGCCAGCGCGGCGCCGAGGGTGGCCAGGGTCAGGCCCGCTCGGTGGTCGGCCCTCGCCAGTTCCTCGCGGACCGCCTCGGGCGGAAGCGGCCGGCCGAGATCCGCCGTGCGCTCGCCTCGGAGTGTGGTCATGCCTACCCCTCGCTGATCAGCGGTCTCCTCCGAGTACCCCAAAGGGGCTGCTCCACACCGTAGTTCAGGAGTTCCACGTCTCGTCGTAGGGGTCGTGCGGGGTGGGGACCGGCCTCGCGGTCGTCACGTCCAGGTAGGGGATGGGGCCGTTGTTGACCGGGTCCTTGGTGCGGCGGGGGGTGTAGGTGCCCGTGATCTCCAGCCAGGTGTCCGGTCTCAGGACCGGCGGGGTGTCGCCCGTCAGGGCGATCTTGACCGGCTGGGCGTCGGCGGCACAGCAGTTGAGGCCCATGCGGACCAGGTACGGGGCGCCCGTCCGGTCCAGGGTGACGAAGCCGGTGATCTTCAACTCGCGGTCGCGGAGGGCACGTCCGTCGTCGTAGATCGCACGGCCGGCGTAGTCCGCCACGGCCAGGCGCAGCGGTGCGTCGCCGGCGGGGAGGGCCGGGAAGCCGAAGGGTTTCGTCAGGGCCGTGCCGGTGTGCGCCGCGCTGTAGGAGCCCAGGGCCGGCGGGGCGACCAGGATCAGGGCGAGGACCGGGAGCGTGAGGAGCCAGGAGACGCGGGGTTCGCGGTGGTGGTCGTGGGCGGGGGCGCCGCGGCGGTCGTACCAGAGGGTGGCCGCCGCCGTGGCGATCAGGACCGCGCCCGCCAGGAGGACCAGGGGGCGCAGCCCCTCCTTGACGTACCGCAGGTAGAGGTCGGTCGTGCCGGCGTGCAGGAGGGTCGCACCGAGCAGGAAGAGGAGGGCCGTCTGGGCCAGGCGGTTCACAGCAGGACCGTTCCGGTCAGGGCCGACACGACGACGGCCAGGGCGAAGGTCGCGGGGGCGAAGCGCAGGGCGAAGGCGCGGCCGAAGGTGCCCGCCTGCATCGCGAACAGCTTCAGGTCGATCATCGGGCCGACGACCAGGAACGTCAGACGGGCCGTCAGGGAGAACTGGGTCAGGGACGCCGCCACGAACGCGTCCGCCTCCGAGCAGATGGAGAGCAGGACGGCCAGGGCGGCGAGGACCAGGACCGACAGGACGGGGTGGCCGGCCGCGAGGCTCAGCCATTGCGCGGGGACGACCGCCTTCAGGGTCGCCGCGGCCATCGCGCCGATCACCAGGAAACCGCCCGCGTGCGTCACGTCGTGGCGGACCGAGCCCCAGAAGGCCGCTCCCCTGCCCTGCCCCTCGTGCGACGCCCGGGCCGGGGGACGGAGCCAGTCCGTGCGGCCGAGGCGGTGCCAGAGCCAGCCCATCGAGCAGGCGACCAGCAGGCTCGCGACGAAGCGGGCCAGGACCATCTCCGGGTTGCCGGGGAACGCCACGGCCGTCGCCGTCAGCACGATCGGGTTGATGGCGGGCGCCGACAGGAGGAAGGCCAGGGCCGCCGCCGGTGTGACCCCGCGGCGGACCAGGGCGCCGGCCACCGGCACGGACGCGCACTCGCAGCCCGGCAGCACCGCGCCCGCCGCGCCCGCGACCGGCACGGCCAGCGCCGGGTGCTTCGGCAGGGCCCGGGCGAAGAACGACGGCGGCACGAACACCGCGATGGCCGCCGACAGCAGCACACCGAGCACCAGGAAAGGCAGCGCCTGGACCATGACCGCGACGAACACCGTCATCCAGCTCTGCATCACCGGTGCCGCCAGGGCTCCGCGGATCGGGTCCTGGAACATCACCGCCGTGAGCAGCAGAAGGGTCAGCAGGAGGGGCGAGTTGAGATACCGGGCCTCCTCCTTGCCCGGGCCTGTCCCGGTGTCCGGGTCCTCCCCGGCGTCGCCGCGCTCATCGCTGTCCTGCGGGGCTCTGTTCGTGATGGCCACGGGCCCGGTACCTCCGGTGGTGCGCGAGGGCATTCCCCATTCCCTCCCCTTTCGTACGGGCGGCGACGGCCGGGCGTTCACGCGACACCGTCCCCTTCTGGAACCGGTCGTCCCGGTGAGGCAGTCTTCTCCTCGTGGGGAGCGTTCCGAACCAAGGCCAGCCGAGTGATCCGGCCACGCACATGATCGTGTGCGGTGACGACGGCCTCGCGCACCGGCTGGCCGCCGAACTCCGCGGCGTCTACGCCGAGCAGGTCACGCTCGTCGTGCCGCCCTCCGGGCGACGGGTGCGCCGGCCCGTGGTCGGACGGGCCCGGGCCGCCTCGGCCGCGCTGCTGGACCGGGTCGTGAACGCGGCCGTCAACCGGACCGGCGCGAGCGGCGAACCGGCCGCGAACGAACAGGTCGTGGAGGCAGCGGAGATCACCGAGGCGGTGCTCACCGAGGTGGGCGCCGACCGGGCGGCGGCGCTGGCGCTCGTCTTCGACGACGACGAGACCAACATCCGGGCCGCGCTCACGGCCCGCCGGCTCAACCCCCGCATCCGTCTCGTACTCCGGCTCTACAACCGGCGATTGGGGCAGCACATCGAGGAACTGCTGGACCAGACCGCCGCCGTCGCCTCCGGGGAC
>NZ_JBEOXI010000494.1:0-2949 GCF_040296465.1 Streptomyces sp. NPDC002130 | reverse complement strand
TCGGCCTCGGAGTCGTCCTCGTACTCGCCTTCGGGCTCTTCCTCCTCGCCCTCCTCCTCGTCCTCCTCGTCGTACTCGTCCTCGGCGTCCTCGCCGATCCTCGAATTGCGTACCGAGGACCGCGTCGGCCTGCTCTGCCGACTGGCCGCAGCACTCGAACACAGTGGAGCCGACATCCGGTGGGCGAAGGTCGTCAGTCGTCGACGAGATCGAGCTGGGCAGCACAGGCGTCCGCTATTCGAGTCCTTCGAGACGGTGGGCATCTTTGATCTCGCTGATCCTGGCAGCCGTCATCGGGGTCCACTCCCTCCTCTGCCCAGCGGCACGGAGGGCTTCTCCAACCTCGCTGAGCTTCACGGAGGACAACACGCCCGCCCGCTCGATCAGGTCGTCCCGGGCCACGGTGGTCAGCCATGTGCACGGAGTAAAGCCTGGACGCGGGAACGCGAACCGCAGCACGCCTTCGAAGGGCAGTCCTTCGGGGGCTCCTACGGCCACTTCAACGCCCAGGCCGCTGATGTCGACGCCCGCTGGCGCAACGACCTGCATCGCGTGAAACCCGCATGACTCCTCGTCCGAGAGCAGCACGACCGGGCGTCGCTCATCGAAGTCGACCCACCAGACTTCACCGCGTTGCATGTGTCCTCCTGGCACGAGACGGCGGGCGAACGCTGCGTGCCCCGTGCGGGACACGGAAGGGATGCGGCCCCGTCTTCGCTCGTCGTGACCGAGGGGCGGTGAAGACGGGCGCGACCACCGTTGATCATCGGTGTGTGAAGACTGAAGATCATGCGGTGGCCGCGAGTCACAGCGTAGACCCTGCCCGCCGGCAGGAGGCGTTCGAGGTCCTGATGTCCCGGATAGCGGGCCGGTTCGCGCGGGTTGAACCCCGGCGTCGGGTGCGGGACTTGGTGCTGGGGCTGCTGTCGGACGTGCCGCGCAAGAACTGCTGGAGCATCGCCGAGTGGGCCGGGCGGGCCAGTCCGCATGGAATGCGGCACCTGCTCGGCCGGGCTAACTGATCGTTTCAGGATGCCGCCCGGAGGCGCCGGAGGCAGATGATGCTGCAGGCGAGTTCGAGGAGACCCTGGTGGAGGTCGGCACGTCGCTCGTAGCGGATGCGGAGTCGCTTGAACTGATGCAGCCAGGCGAACGCGCGCTCGACCACCCAGCGAACCTTGCCCAGTCCGGAGCCGTGGGCGACGCCGCGTCGCGCGATCAAACGGCTTGATGCCGCGCTGCCACAGCAGGCGGCGGTACTTGTCGAAGTCGTAGCCGGTCTGCGTAGAGGCGCCGGGGCTTGCGGCGAGGGCGTCCCCGTAGGCCCCGAATGCGGGGTTCCGTGGCGGTCGACGATCAGATGGTGCTTGGAGCCGGGGCGGGCACGGTCGACGGGCGAGGGGCCGACGTGATCCCCCCTTTGAGCGCCCGGACGTGCGAGCCGTCCAGGGCGCAGTCGTCCAGGTCTGGCGAGTCCGCGCGGCGTAATTCGGTCACAGGGCGGAGTGAAGACGCGGCCGGACGCCTGCTTCTGTCCGGTCCCGCAGCCGGCACCAGGCCGTCACGCCGGAGCAGCCCACGATCTCGGCCGGGACGCCACGCCAGGCAACGCCGGTCCGCAGCACGTACATGATGCCGGCGAGAGCCGCCCTGTCCGGAACGCGAAGTCTCCCGGGATGGCGGTGGCGTCGTTCGGGAGAAGGTGGCAGCAACAGGGCTACCCGTTCCCACAGGTCGTCCGGAACAAGATCAGCGCGCACCGGGACACACTGCAGACCAAGATCGACGAGCGCAAGACCCACAGTTCAACACCCAGAAACGATCAGTAGGAGCGTTGGATCAGATGTCTCGCCGGTTGGCCGGCCAGGGGATCTCCTCGAGAACCTCCTCAGGAGTCGGTACCGCGTCCGGGAAGTCCTGGCGGATCTCCCGAACTACCGAGGCATCCGCGGTGCAGAGGTCCCAACTCGTGCTGTCGAACTCCCGCAGTACCACCTTCAGCTCATTGCCCGCGTACCCCGCGAAGTCCGCGTCAACAAACTGAAGGTCCGGCGCGACCAGGGCCAGTAGCTCCAGGGTGCCGATCCCGGCACCGGAGGAAGCCTTCTCGATCTCGGCAAACCTGGTGCTCAGTCGAGCGTCGTCGATCCGCACCTTCCAGGTGAGGCCGAGCCCAAAACTTCCGAGGCGCACAAGGAGTTCCGCCAGCGTGACGTAGTACCGATCGGAGGCACGGTTCTGCCCAGGAAGACGGTCACGCCAGGCCGCGAACGTGATCGACTGAAATGCCCCAGGGGGTCTTGCCATCATTGCCGGCTCCGTTCGCTTGCGCGGCTCAGTGTGCTCTCACAGCATGATCTTCCTCAACCGCAGCTGCAGATCATTTTTGAAACCGTCAGTAAGTGAGATGCCGGAAGGGCACGCACGCCGTGGGTGTCCAGCGCCGGTACACCGGTACGGCCGGGAGGATCGAAAGCGCTCAGGTCGCTGTCTACCTCGTCTGTGCAGGCCGCCGCGGACACGCGGCGATCGACCGCGAGCTGTACGTCCCGCGCTCGTGGACGTGCGACCCGGGCCGCTGCCGGGCGGCGGGACTGGGCGAGGACACCGTCTTCGCGACCAAGTCGGAGCTGGCCGCCCGCATGATCGGCCGGTTCCTTGACGCCGGGCACCGTGTGGGCTGGGTCGCGGGCGATGAGGTCTACGGCGGCAACCCCAAGCTGCGGGCCGCGCTGGAAGAGCGCCAGGTCGGCTACGTGCTCGCCGTTGCTTGCTCGGCCGAAGTCACCACGGGCGGGGAATTTCCGCGCGGATGCCCTGGCCGTGAAGGTGCCGAAGTGGGCCTGGCTGAAGCTGTCGGCAGGGGCGGCGGCAAGGGGCACCGCGTCTACGACTGGGCCGTCATCGACCTGGCCGAACCCCGCCTCGGCCGCCACCAAATGCTGATCC
>NZ_JBEOXI010000493.1:0-2958 GCF_040296465.1 Streptomyces sp. NPDC002130 | reverse complement strand
GACCGAGGAGATCGGCCGGCTGCGCGACGGGGCGACACTGATCGCGCTGGTCAGCCCCGCCTTCAATCCGGACCTGGTCGAGGAACTGGCACGGCGTCCGATCACCGTGCTCGCCATGGACGCCGTGCCGCGCATCTCGCGTGCCCAGTCGCTGGACGTCCTCAGCTCGATGGCGAACATCGCCGGATACCGGGCCGTGGTCGAGGCCGCGCACGCCTTCGGACGCTTCTTCACCGGCCAGGTCACCGCCGCCGGCAAGGTGCCGCCCGCCAAGGTGCTGGTGGCCGGGGCCGGAGTGGCCGGGCTCGCCGCGGTCGGCGCGGCCCGCAGCCTCGGCGCCGTGGTCCGCGCCACCGACCCCCGTCCCGAGGTCGCCGAGCAGGTGCGCTCCCTGGGCGGGGAGTTCCTCACCGTGGGCGCCCAGCAGGAGGTGAGCACCGACGGCTACGCCAAGGCCACCTCGGACGACTACAACCGGCTGGCCGCCGAGCTCTACGCCGAGCAGGCCGCCGACGTCGACATCATCATCACCACCGCGCTCATCCCGGGCCGTCCCGCGCCGAGGCTGATCACCGCCGAGGACGTGGCGCGCATGAAGCCCGGCAGCGTGATCGTCGACATGGCGGCCGCCCAGGGCGGCAACGTCGAGGGCACGGTCGCCGGCAAGGCGGTCGTCACCGACAACGACGTGACGATCATCGGCTACACCGACCTGCCCGGCCGGCTCCCCGCCCAGGCCTCGCAGCTGTACGGCACGAACGTCGTCAACCTGATGAAGCTGCTCACCCCGGGCAAGGACGGCCGGCTCGTCCTCGACTTCGACGACGTGGTGCAGCGGTCGATGACCGTGGTCCGCGAGGGTGAGAAGACCTGGCCGCCGCCTCCGGTCCAGGTGTCCGCCGCGCCCGCCCCGGGCGGGGCCAAGGAGCCGGACCCGGCCCCCGCCGAGGCACCTGCCAAGCCCGCCCGCCCGGCCTGGTCCTCGTACGCCCTGGTCGGCGCCGGAGCGCTCGCGCTGTTCCTGGTGACGGCCTTCTCGCCGGGTGAACTCCTCGGCCACTTCACGGTGTTCGTCCTGGCGATCGTCATCGGCTTCTACGTCATCGGCAACGTGCACCACGCGCTGCACACCCCGCTGATGTCGGTCACCAACGCCATCTCCGGCATCGTCGTGGTCGGAGCGCTGCTGCAGATCGGGCAGGGCGACACCGCCGTGACCGTGCTGTCGTTCGCCGCGATCCTGCTGGCGAGCATCAACATCTTCGGCGGATTCGCCGTCACCCGCCGCATGCTCGGCATGTTCTCGAAGGGCTGATCAGGGATGACCACAGACACGGCCGCCCAGGCCGCCTACGTCGTCGCGGCGCTGCTGTTCATCCTCAGCCTCGCCGGCCTCTCCCAGCACAAGACGTCCCGCTCCGGAGTCGTCTGGGGCATCGCGGGCATGGTCGTCGCCCTGGCCGCCACGGTCGGGCTCGCCTCCCGCAGCATCAGCGCGACCGGGCTCGTGCTGATCGCCGTCGCCACGGCCCTCGGCGCGGGCATCGGCCTGTGGCGGGCCCGGGTGGTCGAGATGACCGGCATGCCGGAGCTGATCGCCATCATGCACAGCCTCGTCGGCCTCGCCGCCGCGTTCGTCGGCTGGAACGGCTACCTTGACGTCGACGCCGAGCTCTCCGGTTCGCTGCTGGGCATCCACCACGCCGAGGTGTTCATCGGGGTGTTCATCGGCGCCGTGACCTTCACCGGTTCGGTCGTCGCCTACCTGAAGCTCTCGGCACGCATCAACTCCCGCCCGCTGACGCTCCCCGGCAAGCACGTCCTCAACATCGGCGCGCTCGTCGCGTTCGTCGCGCTGACGGTGGCGTTCGTCGTCCGCCCGAACATGGGCCTGCTCATCGCGGTCACGGTGATCGCGCTCGCCCTCGGCGCGCACCTGGTCGCCTCCATCGGCGGCGGTGACATGCCGGTGGTCGTCTCCATGCTCAACAGCTACTCCGGCTGGGCCGCCGCCGCTTCGGGCTTCCTGCTCTCCAACAACCTGCTCATCGTCACCGGCGCGCTGGTCGGCTCCTCCGGTGCCTACCTGTCGTACATCATGTGCAAGGCGATGAACCGCTCCTTCATCTCGGTGATCGCGGGCGGCTTCGGCACCCCGGCGGCGGCCGCCGACGAGGGCGAGCAGGGCGAGCACCGGGAGATCAACGCCGAGGAGACCGCGGAACTCCTCGGCAACGCCACCTCGGTGATCATCACGCCGGGCTACGGCATGGCCGTCGCCCAGGCGCAGTACCCGGTCGCCGAACTGGCGCGCAAGCTGCGCGAGCGGGGCGTGGACGTGCGCTTCGGCATCCACCCCGTGGCCGGCCGGCTGCCCGGGCACATGAACGTGCTGCTCGCCGAGGCCAACGTGCCGTACGACATCGTCCTGGAGATGGACGAGATCAACGACGACTTCGCCGCCACCTCGGTCGTCCTGGTCATCGGCGCCAACGACACGGTCAATCCGGCCGCCACCGACAACCCGTCGAGTCCCATCGCCGGAATGCCGGTCCTGCACGTGTGGGAGGCGGCCGACGTGATCGTCTTCAAGCGCTCCATGGCCGCCGGTTACGCGGGCGTGCAGAACCCGCTGTTCTTCCGCGAGAACACCCAGATGCTCTTCGGCGACGCCAAGCAGCGCGTCGAGGACATCCTGCGCAGCTTGGACTCGCTGGACGCACCGGTCCGCGAGATGGCCGGCACGTCACGCTGAGCGCGGTGCCCCGCCGGTACGGCCGGCGGGGCACGAGGCGTGTACGTCCCGCCCGCTGTCCTGGGCGAGTACGACGGCGCTTCCGCGAACGTCCCCACGCGCAGGAGCTGGGGGTCGAGGGATGCCTGCCGGAAGAGGTGTCCGCCGAGGCGCGGCCGCACTCGACCGGTAGAGCGGAGCCGAGCGTACGAGACGGCCGTGGC
>NZ_JBEOXI010000492.1:0-2964 GCF_040296465.1 Streptomyces sp. NPDC002130 | reverse complement strand
TCCGATCTCATCGGCCTGCGTGAGGGCGGCAGCGGCGAGGACGTCACCTCCCTGCTCCAGCTATGAGCACCACCTTCGAGGTAGAAGCCGACATCAGCTTCGACGACCTCGTCCCCGCACCCAAAGCCCCACCAGGGAACGTCGGCCACGACCCCCACATCGTGGCCGACAACTACCACTGGCTCCACACCACAGGCCACCCCGAAGACGTCATCGCCGAACGGCTCGGACTCGACCGGGAGACCCTTCGCAAACACCTCCGGACAGCGAACTACCAACCACCGCTTCTTGGCCGGAACCTCCACGTACAACGCACCATCGACCGACTCATCGCCGCACGGCAGCCGTTCACCTGTGAATCGCTCCCCGAAGGCGACAGCAAATACGCCACCAACTCACTAGTCCGACTCGCACACAAACAGGGGCGCATCCGCAGGGCAGGAAAATCCACCCTCGGCTACATCCTCTGGGAAGCCACCACAGAACAGGCCAGCGCATGAACGCCAAACTCACCGCCGCGACCGCCACCGCGACCATCGGCGCCGCACTCACCGCCGCATCACTCATGGATCTCGGCAGCGCACTCCCGCTCACCGCCGCCCTCGCTGTCGGCATCGCCGGCATCTTCGGCCTCCTCATCGCACTCACCGCGAGCGTGCCCCGATGACCGAAACGCCCGGCCGCACCCCGAACGCCGTCCACGTCTGCGGCCCCACCGTCGCCCAGCACGAGGAAATGATCACGGACCTGGCCTACGACCTGCGCGTCTGCGCCCGCTTCGCCACCGGCACACGACTCACCCCCGACGAAGCCCGCGCCATCGCCGACGTCCTCGCCAACCAGCGAGGGTGGGTCCGATGACCCTCGAGGAACATGCCGAACACCTGATCCGGCAGGCCTACGACCTCGACCGCGAGCCCGGCGACCCGGACTGGCCAGACCTGCCCGCCGACCTGAAATCGGCCGCAACCAACCTGATCCCCGCCGTCGTCGCAGCCCTGGAAACCAAACAGCTCGAACCAGCCCACTGACCGACATCGACGGCAAACCAACGAGAGGAATGAGCTGAGCATGCCCGCCCGCGACGCTCTCGCCGAGTTCCAGGCACTCGCAGAGCACTGGAAGGTCACCGCCCGCAAGCTCTACCACCGCGGCCGAACCCGCGAAGCGACGCAGTACGCGAACTTCGCCGACCAACTCGAAAAGACCATCGCGACAGCACCACTCGGCCAATCAGCGCCAGAACCGACCATCGAATACGGACTCCGCTGGCCCGACGGCCTCATCGTCCCGTGCACCCTCGACGAAGCCAAACGCTGGGTGCGCGACCCGACACTGAAACTCGTCGCCCGGCACGTCACCGAATGGCACAACAAGAAGAAAGCAGACTGACCATGGCACTACCCGTCATCCGAGGCGAAACCGCCCGCCTCACACGTGATCCCGAGATCCGATTCACCGGCGGCGGCAAAGCCGTCGTCAACCTCGACCTCGCGTTCAACAAGAGAATCAAGGACCGAGCCACCCAGGAATGGAAAGACGGACCGACACTGTTCGTCAAAGGCACCGCTTGGGAACAGTTCGCCGAGAACATTGCCGAATCGCTGAGCAAAGGCGACGAAGTGATCGTCTCCGGCGAACTCGACACCGACACCTACGACAAACGCGACGGCACCGGCCAAGGCTTCTCGGTCACACTCGCCATCTACGCGATCGGACCGAACCTCAAGAACGCCACCGCCAAAGCGACCCGTACCGCCAAAAGCGACGGGGGAGGGCAGGGAACCTACGGCAGCGGCACCAGCAACGGATACAGCGGCGCGAGCAGCGACGAACCACCGTTCTGACCGCCTACCGGCACATCCCCGAAAGGCCCAACCGTTGCGCAATCCCCTGCAGCTACTCGAAGCGACGGTTCTCTACCTGCAAGAGAACCCCGACAAGCACACCGAATACCACTGGCACGACGGAACAGTCGGCGGCATCGCCGGATGGCTCTGCATTTTCGCCGGCGCCGCCATCAACGGGACCGGTTTCAAAACATGGGCCACGTACCACGACGAAGACATCGGGATCTACGACCTGGCCCGCCAACTCCTCAAATTGGACCGGGCCACCGCCAACGACATCTTCATCGCAGACAGCAAGGCCGACGCCCTCGCAGCCGCGCGGGCATACATCGCCGACAGGAAAGAGCACCACCGATGAGTGACACCACCGACGAGCAGGTTGCGCGCGCATTTGCAGCGACACTGCAAGAACTCGACAAAGGCAGAGTTCACAACGAGCTCACCGACCGCCTCCATGAACTGATCGCAGCGGCGCGCAGTACCGGCAAGGGAGGCGCGCTGAATCTCTCGATCAAGATCACACCCGACAACAAGACCGACATGCTCCGGTTCTCGACCAATGTCACCGCGAAGCTCCCGCAGGCCGAGCGCGCCGAAACGCTGTTCTTCGTCGACAAGGAAGGCAACCCGACGCGCCAGGATCCGCACCAGCTGGCGATGTGGGAAGCGAACGAGAACCGAATGGCCGCAGTACCCGACCCTACCGAGAAGAAAGAAGCCTGACCAAGATGTCTAATGCAGAGCGCGATACTAGAGAGAACGAAGTAGTCGCCAACCTGGCAAAGCAGTCCGTCGACCGAGGCCACGCCGTCACCCCGGACCCGATCGACATTCACACCTTCACGATCGCCGAAGGCTACGGCGGTGAAAGGGTGGTCACCAACTCGTTCGAGCAGTACCTCCCGGCACCGCGCCGTCAACGAGGAACAACCACGGTCACCGACACCGAATCGTTCATCCAACTCGTCGCAGCACAGACCCGACGGTGGTCCACACCAGAACAGGCCGTCATCTTCGCCGACGTCGACCAGTTCTACCGTGCCGGGGAAGGGCGGTGCGGGCGTCTCACGGCGGGAGTAAACGGGCGTACTGGCGTCGGAGTACGAGGCGTGTC
>NZ_JBEOXI010000491.1:0-2966 GCF_040296465.1 Streptomyces sp. NPDC002130 | reverse complement strand
GAGCGGCCGGTACGTCCTCGACGGCGAAGTGCACGAGGAAGTGGGGCGGCATCCGGTCGGAGAACACGTCCGTGACGGGGGCCCGGCCGAAGTCGGGCTCGGCGTCGGGCCCGAACAGGGCCTCTTGGAAGAGATCGCCGTAGAAGGCGTTGGCCGCCTCGGTGTCCCGGGCGTACAGCTCGACCCAGGCGAAAGTGCCCGGCTCGTGCCGTTTGCCGAAGCCGGGGTGGTCCTCCGGCTGCCACAGGGCGAAGACGGCGCCCTCGGGGTCGGTGACGAGCGCGGTGACGCCCAGCTCGCCGGCCGGTACCGGGGCCGAGACGACCTGACCGCCCGCGTCCCTGATGCGCCGGGCCAGGGCAGGTGCGTCCGGGGTCGCGAAGTACACCGTCCAGACGGTCGGGAGCCGTCCGTCCACCTTGCGGACCAGAGCGGCCACGGGTTCGCCGTCCTTCAGCGCCTGCGCGAAGGAGCCGAACCAGTCCTCGAAGGTCCACCCGAAAAGTTCACCGTAGAACCGCTTGCCCGCCTCGACGTCCGGGAGCTGCGCGTCCACCCAGCAGGGGACGCCCTCTCCGTACACCGATGCCCTGTTTTCGGCCATGCCGACAACGTAACCGCGACTGCCGCAGCCCGCAGACCAGGCACACCAGCCCCCGCACTCCCTTACACCCCATTTGCAGTCGGCCGAATCGCGCCCCGATCTCGCCTCGGTAAGCTGACGTCATGACAGGACAAGTGCGTACCGTCGACGGCCGCGTGGCCGGCCGACGTGGGCAGGCGACCCGGCAGAAGCTGCTCGACTGCCTCAGCGAGATGCTCAGCTCCTCCCCGTACCGGGACGTCAAGGTCATCGATGTCGCCCGGAAGGCGGGCACTTCGCCCGCGACCTTCTATCAGTACTTCCCGGACGTCGAGGGCGCCGTCCTGGAGATCGCCGAGCAAATGGCGACCGAGGGCGCCGCGTTGACCGAGCTCCTGGAGGGCCGTTCCTGGGCCGGCAAGGCGGGCTGGCAGACGGCGCAGGAACTCGTCGACGGTTTCCTGGAGTTCTGGCGCAAGAACGACGCCATCCTCCGGGTCGTCGATCTCGGTGCCGCCGAGGGCGACAAGCGCTTCTACAAACTCCGCATGAAGATCCTCAACTCGGTGAACAACTCCCTCGCGGACGCCGTTGCCGAGCTCCAGGCCAAGGGGAGGGTCGACAAGGACGTGAACCCGGCGGCCGTCGCCGGTTCGCTGGTCGCGATGCTCGCGGCCGTCGCCTCCCACCAGAAGGGCTTCTCCTCCTGGGGCGTGAAGCAGGCCGAACTGAAGCCCAACCTCGCCCTGTTGGTGCACCTCGGCGTCACCGGCCGGAAGCCGACGAAGTAGCGCGGCGCGACGGCCTCTTACCCGTCCAAGTCCTGTCTGGCAGGCGGTGGTCCACCCCGGTGGACCACCGCCTGTTGCGCTCCTTGCCCTCCGCCCCTACCTCCGCACGAGCCGGAACACCCGGATCTCCCGCTCCACCCGCGCCTGGTACGCCGCGTACGGCGGCCAGAACGCCAGCAGCGCCTGCCACGCCGCCGCCCGCTCCTCCCCCGCCAGCAGCCGGGCCGTGACGGGGACGTCCCGGCCCTTCCAGCTGATCTCCGCCTCGGGATGCGCGAGGAGGTTGTGGCTCCAGGCGGGGTGCCCCGGCCGTCCGAAGTTGGACCCGACGAGGATCCAGCGGCGCCCGCCGTCCTCCGGCATGCAGGCCAGTGGGGTACGACGGGGCAGGCCGCTCCTCGCCCCGGTCGAGGTCAGCACCACACCCGGGAGCATGTGCGCGCTGAGCAGCACCTTTCCCCTGGTGAGCCGGTGGACGGCCCGGTCGAGGGCGGGCACCACGTGCGGCGCCACCCGCGCGAAGCCCCTGGTCGACGACACCTTCTGCACCACGCGTGCGCCCCTCATGTGCCGGCCTCCTCGAAGACGTGTGCCGCGTCGGCCGCGTGCGCCCGCAGCCGGTGCACCGGCCCGAACAGCAGCTCGTCGCCCGCGGCGCGCTTGAAGTACAGGTGAGCCTCGTGCTCCCAGGTGAATCCGATGCCGCCGTGCAGCTGGATCCCCTCGGCGGCGGCGCGGCGCAGCGCTTCGAGCGCCTGGGCGAGGGCGAGAGCGCCGGCCTTCTCCTCGCCGGGCGGGGTGGTGGCCTCGGCGGCGGCCCAGGCCGCGTAGTACGCCGCCGAGCGGGCCGCCTGGACCTGGACGTACGCGTCGGCCAGCCGGTGCTTGACCGCCTGGAAGGAGCCGACCGGCCGCCCGAACTGCTCGCGCTGCCCCACGTATTCGACGGTCCGCTCCAGCACCCGGGCGGCGGCCCCCACCGCCTCGGCGGCGAGGCAGGCGGCGGCGGTGTCGCCGAGTCCGGCGAGGGCGGGGAGGGCGTCGGCGTCCTCATCTCCCAGCAACTCTGCCTGCACGTCCCGCAGTTGGAGCCGCCCTTGCGGGCGGGTGGCGTCCAGTGCGGTCTGCCGTACGCGGGTGAGGCCGGAGGCGTCCCCGCGCACGAGGAAGAGCAACACCCGGGAGCGGGCGAATCCCCCGGTGTGGGCGGCGACCACGAGCAGCTCGGCACTGTGCCCGTCGAGGACTTGGTCGACCTGCCCGTACAGCTGCCAGCCGCCCTCCGCCCGCCGGGCCTGCACGCCCCCGGCCCGTCCCCCGCCGGCCCACCGCCCGCGCCGGTCGTGGCCGGTGAGCGCGAGGGCGGTGGCCAGGGCGGGCCCCGGTACGGCGAGGGCGGCGGTGAGTTCGCCGGAGGCGATGCGCGGCAGGAGCGTGGCGCGCTGGGCGCCGGTGCCGAGGGCGAGCAGCAGCGGGGCGGCGAGGACGGCGGTGGCCGGCAGCGGGGTGGGGGCCAGGGCCCGGCCCGTCTCCTCGCAGGCCAGGGCCAGTTCGGTCACGGTGCAGCCGGCACCGCCGTAGGTCTCGGGGAG
>NZ_JBEOXI010000490.1:0-2968 GCF_040296465.1 Streptomyces sp. NPDC002130 | reverse complement strand
CGAGCTTGTAGATCTGGTGGAACTCGGCCGCCTCGGTCATGGCCGTACCGGTCATGCCGCACAGGCCCGGCTGTTCCTTGCCGTTGTGGTCGTGGTCTGAGCGAGCAGCGAATCGGGATCGTGGGTGCGAACGGAAGCGGCAAGTCGACCCTCGCTCGCATGATCAACGGACTGGTCGTTCCGACGGAAGGACACGTCCACGTCAACGGCTTGGCCCGGGAGCTGTAGGGGCGGCCGGTGAGGAGCATCTCCAGGGCGTGGGTGCGCGGGATCTGGCGTTGCAGGCGGACCGTGGAGCCGCCGATGGGGAACAGGCCGCGCTTCACCTCGAACAGGCCGAAGGTCGCGGACTCGGCGGCGACGCGGATGTCGGTGCCCTGGAGCATCTCGGTACCGCCGGCGACGCAGTACCCCTCGACGGCGGCGATCACCGGCTTGCGCGGACGGTGATGGCGCAGCATCGCCTTCCAGTGCAGGTCGGGGTCGGCCTTGAGCCGGTCCCGGTACTCCTCTCCGGCCATGCCGTTCCCGGCGAGGGCCTTGAGGTCCATGCCGGAGCAGAACGAGCCGCCCGCGCCGGTGAGGACGATCGAGCGGACCGAGTCGTCCGCGTCGGCCTCCAGCCACCCGTCGTGGAGGCCGACGAGCATCGGCAGCGAGAGCGCGTTCCTGGCCTGCGGCCTGTTGAGCGTGAGCACCAGTGTGGCGCCTTCGCGCTGCACGGTGAGGTGTTCCGTCCCACCCATGGCGAACTCCCCTCTCGTGGAACGAGAACAGGTTGCAGTAGGGCGGGAAGCACTTCAAGGGTTTTCTGACAGGCAGTCAGATTCTTTCGCGCGAACCCTTCACACTTGGACCGCCCTTTGCTCTGATGACCGCGAACCGTCCGATGCCAGGCACGCCCGGGGTCAGGAGGAGCGGTGGAGTACAACCTTGCCGACCTGTTCGAGTCGGTCGTCGACGTCGTCCCCGGCCGTGAGGCGCTGGTGTACGCCGACCATCCCGGCACGGGGGCGGAGCGCCGCCTGACGTACGCGGAGCTGGACGCCGCGGCCAACCGTGTCGGCCACCATCTGCTCGACAGCGGGATACGCCCCGGTGAACACCTCGGGCTCCATCTCTACAACGGCGTGGAGTACCTGCAGACGGTGCTGGGGTGCCTGAAGGCGCGGATCGTGCCCGTCAACGTCAACTACCGCTACGTGGAAGAGGAGTTGGTCTACCTCTACCGGGACGCGGACCTGGTGGCGCTGGTCTTCGACGCCGAGTTCACGGACCGGGTCGCGGCGGCACGGCCGCGGGCGGAGAAGCTGCGGCATCTGATCCGGGTGGGTGCTCCTGCGCCGGGGGCCGCGGACGTGCCCTGCGTGGAGTTCGCACAGGTGGAGGCCGCCGGGTCGCCCGAGCGCGGCTTTCCGGCCCGTTCGGCCGATGACCAGTTCATCATCTACACCGGCGGCACGACCGGGATGCCCAAGGGCGTGATGTGGCGGCAGGAGGACCTGTTCTTCGCGGGTCTCGGCGGGGGCGCCCCGACCGGGGAACCGGTGAAGAAGCCGGAGGAACTCGCCGAGCGGGTCGCGGCCGGCGGCGCTGGGATCACGTTCTTCCCTACGCCTCCGCTGATGCACGGCACCTCCACCCTCACGGCGTTCATCGGCTTCAACTTCGGGCAACGGGTGGTGATCCACCGCAAGTTCGTGCCCGAGGAGGTGCTGCGGACCGTGGAGAAGGAGAAGGTCAGCAGCATCTCGCTGGTGGGGGACGCCATGCTGCGGCCGCTGATCGACGCGCTGAGCGGACCGCTGCGGCACATCGACCGCTCATCGCTGTTCAGCGTGTCGTCGTCCGGCGCGATCATGTCGGACACGGTGCGCCGGCAGTTCCGGGAGCTGGTGCCGAACGCCATGCTGCTGAACAACTTCGGCTCGTCGGAGTCGGGCTTCAACGGGACCGCGACCGAGGACTCCGGCCCGGAGCGGGGCTTCCGGGTGCGGGTCAACGCCCGTACCCAGGTGGTCGACCCTGGCACGTACGCGCCGGTGGCGCCCGGCGAGGTGGGCCGGATCGCCCAGTGCGGACATGTGCCGCTCGGCTACTACAACGACCCGGTCAAGACCGCCGCGACCTTCTTCGTCAGGGACGGCGAGCGGTGGGTGCTGCTCGGCGACATGGCCACCGTCGACGAGGAGGGCGTGGTCACCGTCCTGGGCCGGGGCTCGCAGTGCATCAACACCGGCGGCGAGAAGGATGGCTCGCCGCGCTACCTCGAGCATGGCCGCAGGACCGTCGGTATCCGGAAAGCCCTGACCGAGGTTGACCGCGTCGTGAAGTGTGGCCAACGCTGTCATCTCGGCGAAGATCGTGGATGCGAACGGCTGCAGACGCGAGACGGTGCGGTTGCGGGGCGTCGAAGGCATCTTTGCAGCTTAGTCGGCTGACACCGCATCCTCACATCCGCTCGGGCGCGGTGCTTGTCACGTTTGAATCGCCGCCGTCGTCCAACTCTGTAGAGAGCATCGAATCCGGTGCCCCAGAACAAACGGAGGCTTGCCATGACTCGCATTCCCGCAGTGACACCGTCAGAAGCCAGTCCGTTGATCAAAGTGGCATACAAATTTGCCGCCAGGCAGTACGACGAAGTCCCCGAGCCCTTCGCCGTCCTGGCCAATCACCGCAAACTGTTCGTCGCCGCTGCCCGTCACGAGATGGCCGTGCAGAAGGCGTCGAAGGTGTTGCCGTCGAACATTCGTGAACTGGCCGTCTATCGCGTCGCCTGGACCGTCGGCTGCTCGTGGTGTGTCGACTTCGGGACGATGCTCTCGCGCCTGGACGGTTTGGACATCGACAAGCTGAAAGGGATCGCGAACTACCGGGATTCACCGAAGTACAGCGAGGACGAGCGGGCAGAACGGGCTGGGCCGGGTGCATCTGGGCGGGCGTGGACTCGATCACGACGAACCGCGTC
>NZ_JBEOXI010000489.1:0-2981 GCF_040296465.1 Streptomyces sp. NPDC002130 | reverse complement strand
GACGAACCGTTCGGCGCCCTCGACGACATGACCCGACAGAAGCTCAATATCGAGCTTCTCCGGATTTGGACCGAGCGGCCTGCCACCACCCTCATGGTCACGCACGGTATCGCTGAGGCCGTGTTTCTCTCGGACACCGTGGTGGTTATGAGCGCCCGGCCCGGGCGCGTCGAGAAGGTGGTCAAGATCGATCTGCCGCGGCCCCGGACACCGGAGATGATGCGCACCCGCGAATTCCACGAATACGTCGATCTCCTGTCCTCCATTCTCTTCAGCGCTCGCACCCGCGACGAGGACGCACTGGCCACCGTGGGTGGTGACCGCCGATGAAGAACAGTCGATTCCTCGGAGTGCTCGGCACCGGGGTCGTGCTCATCGTGTGGCAGATCGTCGGTATGACAGGCATTCTCGGCCCGGGCATAGCGCCACCCACCGCCATTGTCGGCGGCGTGATGCACGACGGTCTCGCCTTCTACGGAGTCCACATTCCCGTCACGTTGGCATCGGCTTCGGTGGGCTACCTGTGGGGAAATCTTGCCGCGATCGCGTGCGCAGCGCTGGTGACGACGGTTCCGGCCCTCGAGAAGTTGGTGTTGCAGGTGGGTATCGCGTCGGCGTGCATCCCGTTGATCGCAATCGCACCCATCCTCGCGGCGTGCTTCGACGGTGTTGTCACGTCCGCGATCATGGCCGCAGTCTCGGTCTTCTTCACCACCCTCGTCGGCACCATCAACGGGCTCTCACATGCTGATTCGTCGAGCGAAGATCTGGTCCGTGCGTACGGCGGCGGTGAGTACCTCGTTCTGCGTAAGGTGCAGCTCATGTCGGCGTTGCCGAGTATTTTGACTGCACTGAAAGTCGCTGTGCCCGCGGCAATTCTGGGAACGATCATCGGTGAGTTCATGGGGCAGGAGCGAGGTTTAGGGGCTGCGCTCGTTGTCGCTCAGTCCTCGAGTGACGTGGTGCGCACCTGGGGAATCACGCTGGTATCGAGCCTCATCGCCGGTCTTGCATTCCTGCTGGTCAACACTGTCGAGAAGATAGCCACCCCCTGGGCTGCAAGTACGTCGGGAGTCAACGCATGACAATCACACAGGACTCGCCCTCGGAGGTCGCCGGCCCGCGCGCCGCACAGCGAAACCAGGCCCTCACGATTGTGCACAGCCTGGCGCGTACTCTCGCGACGCTCGTCGGGGCAGTGATCGCCATCCTTACCGCCTGGACCCTCTTCATTCGACTGGTCGATGTGAGCCCGTTCGTCGCCAAGTCGCCGACGGATGTCTGGAATTACTTGATCACCGACACCGATGCTGCGGAGCACCGCGCAGTGATCACCTCCAATCTGGCCCGCACGCTCACCGATGCGTCGTATGGATTTGTCCTCGGGCTGTTTCTTGCGGCCGGTGTTTCACTGCTCTTCTACTTTTCGGCCACAGCCGAGGCCATGTTCATTCCGTCTGTCACGGCGTTGCATGCGATCCCGATGGTCACTATCGCGCCGATTCTCGTGTTGATCTTCGGACGCGGACTGGTCGGCACTGCCGTCATCGGTGCTGCGATCGTCGTTGTGCCCGCGTTGCTCACCATGCTGCAGGGGATCCGCAGTACTCCGCGGACCGATGTCGATATGGTGGTCGCGTATGGCGGATCCACTCTGTCCGCATTCTGGAAAGTTGCTCTGCCCCATGCCATTCCCACCTGGTTCGCCGCAGCGCGTCTAGCCGTCACCACCTCGATCGTCGGCGCATTACTGGCCGAATGGCTAGCCACCGGGCAGGGACTGGGAGGCCAGATGCTCAGGGATGCCAACGAATTCGAATTCGCACGATTGTGGTCTTCGGTCGTCGTACTCACCGTCACCTGCATTGTCATCTACCAGATCGTCAGCGTCATCGAAGCCGCTGTCACATCACGCATGAGCGCTCCCCGCTGAGAGCGGCGCCAGCCGAACCCCACCTTTCCTCGTTACCGAAACGGATACCCGATGACCACACAGTTTGATCGCAGGAAATTTCTCACCCGCGGACTCACCTTGGGCGGCCTCGCTCTGGCCGGGCCCGCCGTTCTGTCGGCCTGCATGTCCGGCGACTCGGGCAGCGCCTCCGCAGACGGTTTCGGAGTTGCATCCCAGCGGCTGGCCTGGATCAAGAACACCCAGTTCGCCGGAAGCTACGTCGCCGACAAGAACGGTTACTACACCGACGCAGGATTCAGTGGCTCCGATCTGGTCTCCGGTGGACCCACCGCTCCACCGATCGAATCCGATGTCCTCTCACGCACCTTCGTAGGAGTCTCGCAGGTGCCCATCGCCGGATCTGCCGTCGCGAAGGGCGCGCCGCTGAAGATCGTCGGCGCCGTCTACAGTCGCTACGCCGGATGCGTCATGACGATGGGAAACAATCCCGTCAATACACCGGAAGAGTTGTACGGCAAAACCATTGGATGCGCCTCGTCCAGTGAACCGGTCTGGCGCAACTTCTTGCAGCACTCAGTGTGCTCGCTGCGGCATGTCGTGACCACGAGCACGTTCGTTTCGACTACCGGCGAGGTGATGGCGAGAGCAGCAGACGGCTCGTCGAGCCGCACCGCCTTGTCACGGCGGGACGTCGTTGGTATCTCGTAGCATGGGACCACCATCGTGCGGATTGGCGAACATTTCGACTGGACCGGCTCTCGGAGCCTTGGCTGGCAGGCAGTCATTTCACGCCACGCGAGATCCCGGGCGGTGACGCGGCAGGCTTCGTCGCAAGATCAGTCGGCTCGCCGCCCCGTCGCCACGATGCAAAACTCGCCATCGAAGCCACGTTCGCCGACCTCGAAGGCGTACTCAGATGGATTGACCACACACCGATCGAGGTGGCAGCGGACCGCTGCCTTGTCGAGATCCGCAGCGAAGATCTCGGCAGGCTCGCCATGACGGTTGCGCGCATTGCGCTCACCGCCCCAGTGGTCGTCATCGAACCAACCGAGCTCGCCGACAC
>NZ_JBEOXI010000488.1:0-2983 GCF_040296465.1 Streptomyces sp. NPDC002130 | reverse complement strand
CACGTCGAAGGCGGTGCGGCCCGGGGCGACGCGGCCCGTCACGGTCGAGACGATGTGCATGACATGCGAGTACCGCTCGACGGACATGAAGTCGAAGCCGCCCGGTTCGTCGCGCGGCGCGTTGCGTCGTCACGGTCCGGAACAGTCGGCCGCCCGGCGCGGCCGTCGCCCATGCCATCAGCACGTCGAGGGGACCGTTGGTGGCTTTGGGCGGGCGGAGGGCTCAGTGCCGGGCGAACTGGAGCTGGGTGGGCTGGACGACGTTCGGCCGCACCGTGAGACCGGTGACGGTGAGCTGTTCGCCGTAGATGTCGGTGATTCTGATCGCTCCGCCGCACCCGCTGCCGTCGGCGGAGACGAAGTAGTTGTAGGCGGTGCGGGGAAGTTGCCGCCAGCCGCCTGCGCCGCGGACCTCCAGCCCCCTGACCGGATTTCTGTGGTCGATCGCCTGGATGGCACACCAGTGCTGGCTGGAGCCGGTCTTGTACCTGATGGAGATCGTGCCGACCGTGCTCGGGCTGACCAGGCTCCAGGTGATGGGGAGCCGGCCGAGCTTGAGGTCGGCGAGTTTCGCGAAGGCCTGTTCGCTGAGGTCGATCTGCCCGGGCGCGCAGGGCAGGGGGCACTCGTTGGTGATCCGCACCGTGATCGACTTGCCGTTGGCGGCCCGCACGAGCACGTACGCGCCGCACGCCCCGGACGTCTCGTAGTCGGTGGTGTTCATGGCCGCGACCATGAGGTCGGGGCTCGGACCGAACAGGCAGGCGCCGTCCCCGACACCGGCCTTGTAGGCGGTGGCGACGCCCCGGTAGGTCGTGTTGGGCTTGATCCGCCCTGCTGACGGCGCCGTGGTGGACGGCTCTCGCGAGGGCTGAGGGGTGTCTTTGGGTGACGGCGCAGCTTTTGTGGTGGTCGCGGAGGCCTTCGGGCTGGGGGAACCGGTCGGGCTCGCCGTCGCGCTCGGGGTGGCTGTGGCGGTGGCGGCCTTCTTCTGGGACGTGGCGGCGGGCGCAGCCACGGCGGGTCCTGCATCCGCGGTGCGGTCGGGTGACGATCCCATGAGCAGGTAGGCGAGAACGCTCACGGCGGTCAGTCCCACCGTGGTGCCCAGGATGAGCGTGCGTCTGCGTCTGCGCTGCCGCGCGGCCTGCCTTGGTGTGTTCATGTGCTGTCCGTTTCGGAGATCGAGCCGGTGGTGCACTCCTCAGTGGCAGCGGGAGACGAAAAGGTTGCCGACTGTTTCCCGGAATCCATGCCGCCGACCCGGTGCGGCGCCGTACTGAGCCAGGTCCGCCTCGTCACCCTCGCCTACGACGACGAGGGGCACGCGTTCCGCTGGACCTACGACGGGACCCCGCTCAAAGCCGCACGACCCTCGCAAGATCAATGCGGCGCTGCACCGGCCCTTGCGGCCATCTTCGAGTGGTCCGGCGAGCGCCGATGGTGGTCAGGACGATGCACGGACAACCAGCTCGGTACGGAGAATGACGTGGCGCCAAGCCACGGACGGCTCTTCCATGTCTTCCAGCAGGATGCGGATCATGGCCCGGCCGATGTCCTCCAGTGGCTGACGGACTGTGGTCAGGGGCGGCTCGGTGCGCTGGGCGAGCGGAAAATCATCGAAGCCGATCACGGCGACGTCATCGGGAACTCGTCGTCCCGCGGCCCGCAGCGTCTGCAGGGCTCCCGCCGCCGTGGTGTCCGACGCGGCGAGGACGCCATCGAGCTCAGGGTGGCGCTGGAGCAGTTCGGCCATGGCACGGCGTCCGCTGTCCTCCGTGAAGTCTCCCTCGGCGACCATGGACTGCTGATACTTCAGGCCCGCCAGCCCCAGGGCGTCCTGGTAACCGCGCAACCGGCATTGGGCGGCGTACATGTCCAGGGGACCCGTGATGGTGGCGATCGATCTGCGGCCCCTCGCCAGCAGATGGGAGACGGCGCTGCGGGCACCGCCCACGTTGTCGGCGTCCACGTAACTGATGTACTCGTCGCCTGACCTGCGCCCCAGCATCACGGTCGGCAACCGCGCCTCGGCAAGCATGTCCGGCAGCGGATCTCCCGCATGTACGGACATCAGCAACACTCCGTCGACCCGGCCACCGCGTGCGTATTCGAGGAAGCGCTGCCGCTCGGCGCCCGAGCGGACCAGGGTCAGCATCAACTGCATTCCCGTGTCTGCCAGCGCGTCCCCGAGCGAGCCCACGATCTCCGAGAAGAAGGGCTCGGCGAAGAGTCTCCAGTCGGGCTCCGTCAGGACGAGGGCGACAGCATCGGTTCCCCGCCCGGCCAGAGAGCGGGCTGCGAGATTCGGGACGTATCCCAGTTCCTCGATGGCACGTTGTACGGCGTGCCGTGTCGACTCTTTCACTCCGGTGGCGTTGTTGATGACGCGCGAGACCGTGCCTCGCCCCACCCCGGCGCGAGCGGCCACCTCTTCCAACGTCGGCGTGCCGGGGCGTCGCCTGCCCATGACCACCTCCCCACGAGGTTACCGATCTTACGGGCCGGTGGAACCAGGCATGAGGATTATGCGCATGGCTCATGCTGTATCGGCCAAGACCACGTGGGGTCGGAGGGGGAGGGGCGAGCAGGATGCACGGAGAGCACGCGTCCCGACTGGGAGCGCTCCCGAAAGTTCAGGCCGCGCCGCTCGGTCCACTGGAGCCGGCGGGTGAGCGGGTGCGAAGGGGCCGGACGGCCCCCTGTGCAGGTGGGACCGTCCGGCCGGGTGACCCCGTCTCCCTTCCGACGGGGTCGCGTACGCGATCCTCGGCGAGGGGCTACTCCAGGAGTTCCGCGTACGAGCCCATGGCCAAGGCGATGTCCGCCTGGGCCCAGAACCGGTGGTACGTGAACGACGGCACCGCACCGCCCGCGAGGTAACTCTCGATCTTCGACCACGCGGGGTCGTCCTTGTAGAAGGAGCGGATCGAGTCGAACGTCGACGACGAGTTGATCGCGTCACCGTTCGGCATCGTGCCCG
>NZ_JBEOXI010000487.1:0-3003 GCF_040296465.1 Streptomyces sp. NPDC002130 | reverse complement strand
AGCATTGTCAGAGCCATCGGCGCCGCATGGTCCCCGTTACTTTGGTGCCCAAATGTAATCGAGCTTGACGCAGTCGACCAGCCTCGACAAGTCCGTGCCTGTGCCCTCTCCGAGAGCGTGAAGAGGGGTTGCCTCGGTCTCCGGATTGATCGATGACGGCGGATTGGTGAGCCGATGAGGAGTGAGCGGCAATCCCTCACGGAAAGTGGGCCAGAACTAGGGGTTGTTGTCAGCGATCGAGCAATACGCGGCGGCTCGCGGCGATGGGACTCTGCGCGGTGAGACCCCCGTCGAGTACCAGCGTTTGACCGCTCATGTATCGGGACTCGTCCGATGCGAGGTAGACCATCGCCCAGCCGATGTCCTCGGGATCACCGATCATATCGAGGGCGTTGTGTTGCCGGATTTCATCGATGACCTCTGCGGGGACGTTGTCGCGGAAGGACGGGTGTCATGACCGCACCCGGAGCAACAGCGTTGCAACGGATTCCTTGCTTACCGTACTGAGTGGCAATGTATTGGGTCAGGCGAATGACAGCCGCTTTCGCTGCGCCGTAGGCGCACTGGAGAGTATCCCCAGCGAGACCTCCGATCGAGGCGGTGTTGATGATCGAACCGCCGCCGGCGACGAGCGTATGTGGCAGCGCCAATTGTGAGGTGACTACCGTGCTTCGGGCATTCAACGCCATCGTCCGGTCCCACTCGTAGAGGTCGAGGCGCAACAGGTCGAGATCCTTACGCGGGTTGCTTCCGCCGACGTGGTTGCACAGAACATTGATACCGCCGAATTCGGTGGCAGCGCGGTCGATCATGGTGGCTACTGATTTTCGTCCATCACGTCGACCGCGATACCTACGGCGCGATCCCCGACCTCTGAGCGGGAGGTTTCGGCAGCAGTATTCGAGGCGGCGTCCCCGTCGAGGTCAGCGATCAGGACACTTGCGCCCTCTGTGACCATGAGCTCGGCGGCGGCGCGCCCGATCCCGCTCGCGGCTCCGGTGATGACGATTTTCTTGCCAGCAAGGCGATTCATGAGAGTTCCTCTCGCAGAAGTCGTACAGAATAAGGTGCTTGTTCTCACTGTGCCGCCCCGAGCCTCACAGTGCCGCCCGAAAGTATTACGGGCGGCACTGTGTCGGGGCCGGGTGCGCCGTGGAGTCTGTCAGTGGGAAGCGTGTGCGGGCGAAGTCGTCGGCGTGGGCTTACGCAGATGGGTGAGTACAAGAAGGACCACCGTCAACAGGAGCCATCCACCCAGGATCAACAGCCCGTGGCCGATCCCCGTGCTTCCGAAGTAGACGATCGAGCGTGCTGCGTCCATCGCTCCGGCGCCGATCCAGAAGTGACTGAGACCGGACCAGAATCCGGGGAGAAAGTCCGCTGGGAAGGCTGCGCCTGCGCTCGGGAAGTTGAGGAAGATCATCAACAGCATCACGATCATGATCGCCGTCTTACCGAACACGCGGTTGGCGAGAATACTGACCAATCCGACGGTGAACGTGTACGTGAAGATCACAGCCAACAGGCCGAGATTTTCGACGAAGGATGCTTCGTAGAACCCGACGAAGATGGCGGAGACAAAGTACGACACCATCACGCCGATGACCGCCATCACCGCGAGCACACCGAGTTTGACACGCAGCTCCATCGCCGGAGCAACCTGCGCGAGCACGGTAATTGTCAAGTAGCCGATGATTGTGCACACCACCAGCAGGTAGAACAGTGCAGAACCCGTCGGGTCGTCAGCCGCGAGAGGTGCATGATCGATGATATTCGCCTGCTGCCCCTGGGCAGCTGCCAGCGGCTGGGCCAATCCCTCGACAGCCTGAACCCGCATCGGCCCTTCGGCGGAGGCGATGTGGACGTTCATCGGCGTCCCCAGTTCGATCACGCCGGCGATCTCGCGGCCTTGCAGTCGCTCCAGTGCTGCTGCGGTGTCCGTTGTGGTCGCGAGGTCGAACTTGTCCCCGACGTTCGGCGCGAGCTGTTCGACCAAGGCCGACGTGGCGGACTGCGGCCCAGCGACCACGACCCCGACATGATGCGGCGTCGGGCTGTGGAACGCGCTGACATAGCAGAGCGCGAACATCACAGCGAAGAAGATGGGGAACACCATCGCCTCGATGACGGGCCGCCACAAAGTGCGGCCGGGCGCAGCGTGGGTCGCCGGAGCATTTGCATGCTCCAGGAGGTGAGTGGGCGCGATAGGTTCGCTGAGTATGGGGCAGCGGTGAACGAGCCGCCGCTACGGCGGGTTTTCGTCAGAACTTTACGAAACGTCGATTCCGGATCACCTGTGTTGCACGGAAAACGATTGCTGCGCCGGAGGTTACGTCGACCGCCCGAGTGCGTTTCCGGGAACCTCCTGTCCTACGGCGGTACGGGATGAAGCGATGAAACCGGCGGCGAGAAGGAGTGAAGGGTCGATTGGTAGGCGGCCGAACGAGGGGAGGGCATAAGGGGCTCCGTTCACCAGTACAAGGCATGAGCGCCAGGAACGCAAAACTAAAACCTGCCCTTCTGCCGGGCGTCATTGCCGACGTTGTGGGGCCGGGGCGATTGCAGCGAATGCGATCCAGGGGCGTCGAGATTGAGCGCTTCGACGAAGGAGCCTCCACAAGAACGGATCGGACACTCCCTGCGCTGAAACGATCGGGAGTGATTCTCGTGCGGTGTGGCCGAGATAACGAGACATGTGCTGGACGGGGAAACTTGACGTGTAACGCACATATGAGGTGAAACGATGTGCGCCGGCCTGCTGTTTCGCCCGTCCTCGCCCCACTTAGTCACAAAACTGAAAATTGTCTACCTTAACCGTGAGGAATATACTTTACGGTTTTTCCGCTATGGTGGGCGGAGTGAGGCCACATGGGCTGTATGCGAGATATGCCAGGTTTCGGGCGCGGACGGATGCGCGGTCGTTGGCTGTGCTCTTGAGCACGGGCGGAGCGCACGCCGATCGTGCCCTGGACCAGGCCGCGGTCGTAGGCGTGCAGCGGCTGG
>NZ_JBEOXI010000486.1:0-3013 GCF_040296465.1 Streptomyces sp. NPDC002130 | reverse complement strand
CCGCTCTTCGACCTCACGAACCACCTTGCCGACGACCATTCGAGCAGTTGCCTTGCTGGCCTCCGGCATGACCTGGTTCAGGCTCAGAAGCGTCCCGACCAGATGCACATCGGGCTCGACGGCGTCGAGCAGTTCCGGCTCGAGAAGCAACTGCGCCAAGCCCAGTCGGTCGATAGCGTCCTTCTGCATCACCTGCACCACCGTGCTGGGAAAGTACGTGCGGATATCACCGAGCCACCTGGCGACGGACGGCGCCGACGCCCCCAAACCGGCTGAGCGCCGACGCCCCTTGGTCGGGCCGGACGAGTCGTATAACGCTGCAAGAGCTGCATCCATTCGACTGTCGCCCGGTTGACCCAGCCCACCCGTCGACTCTTCGGCGGATTCGCCGAGCATCAATCTCCAGCGTCGCAGGCGCTGATCGTCGTCACTCATGCGCGCACTCCCAGTATCTGCGCAACGACCACCATTGCCGCGCTGCCACGTCGAGCATCGGTCTCCACTGTCGTTTCGACGCGTCGGCCGCCCCTGACTGCCTGACCGATCGCCCGACGTTCCCCGGATTCGAAAGCTCCGAACGTGCGCCGAAGCAACGGAAGCGTGTCGATGAAATCCTGCTCGCGAAGGTGACGGACCCAGGTGTCGATCAGTGTGAGCAACGCTCGGTCGTGAACGAGCACAAGCCCTCCTCCGCCGAGAAATCCGTCGACCCACCCGGCCTTCGCGGTCGGCACGCTGCCCACGGACAGGGCCCGAGACAATCGCTGGGCTGCAGCGGTTTCCGTGATCGAACCGCTGTCGCGCAGAAGCCGCACCATCCGCCCGACGAGTAAACCGTTGACGTCGTCGCGGTCGATCACGCCGGCCATCGCCTGCAACCACCGTGCGCTCGCGTCGCGGTCGTCACGGACCATAACTGCCGCGTGCACCTTGTCGAGGTGATCGCGAAACTCCTCGGCACTGGGATCGTCCAGACCGGTGACAGCGACTGCGAGGCCGGTGCAAATGCGGATCAACAAGCTGTCGGCGACGTCGATCAAGGCCGACACGTCGGTACCGCGCACGTCGCCGTACCGCAGCGTTCGGGTCAGCGTGGGCAGCGCCGCCATCAAGTGCGACACGTCATGATCCAGTGCCGCAACCGTTTTCACACTTTCCAGCACAGCGGACAAGGCTGCCGGAAGGTTTGCCAGGAGCGAGTTCTCCAGTAGTCCGATCAGTGACGCCAGCGTGATGTCCGGCTCGTGAATCTTCGACACGACCCGCGAGGCCGCCGCTTCGGCCACCGTCGTACCCCACAGCGACGCCTCGATCACCGAGACCGAGAATTCGGGCTTCCATTGCAGCGCCCAAGTCTCCCGGAACGTTCCGGTGGAACGGACCTCACTGTCGGCCGGCGTCCCCCAGTCGATCTCGAGGATCCCCAGTCGGTGCAGGAACTGGGAACGCTCGACGTCGATGTCGCGTCGCAGGTCCAGATCGAGGTTTTTGGCTCCCGCTTGTTGTTTGAGCCGCAGGGTCTTCGAGCGTGCTCGCAGGTCCGCTTCGAGTGGAACCGTCGGCGTCTCCTCGGGCACCGAACCCAGGGCTTCGCCCACGACGAGTCTTCGCGTGATCAGATCCAGAAGAACGTCGTTTCCATCGCACATCACCGACCTCGTAGCCTCGGTAACTTCCGACAATCCGGCCAGCGGGCGAGAACGCAATGCCGCCAACGTATCTGCCAATCGGACAGCTTCGATGACGTGAGCACTCGAGATCGGAAGGTCCTCGTCGCGCAGCACCCGGGCAACTTTGGTGAGCCACCGAGTGATCGTCTTGTCGTTCGCGGTGAACAGGTGGTGATACCAGCCCGGCGAGGTAATTCCGGCGCCGTAACCCGATGCCGACGAAAGGCGCGAATGCGTCCAGGGAACCCAGGTCAGCGAGGTCTTGACCTTGGACATTCCTTTGAGGATGCGAGCATCGGGAGCCGCTGGCCCCAAGGCTCCGACCAACGCCGGCGCGTGCCACGCCCCGCAGACGACGGCTACCCGCTCAGCGCCTCCTTTCAACGTCTTTCGCAGCACCTGACGCATGTACGCTTCGCGATGCGCTGTCTCCTCGTCGATCGGCACTGTTTCACGCAGCGCCTCCATCGCCTCGGTGATCGCATCGAAAGAATCTGCGCCCGAGCTCGATTCGATCACCGAATCCCACCAGCGTTCGGTGTCGTCGAACCCCGCGGCCGACGCCAGTTCAGCCAGAGGATCACCCTCGCGTGTAGTACGAATCCCTTGATCCGCCAACACGTTGAACGCGGGCAGGTCGCAGAACCGTGCCTGCACACCGTTGCTCGCGGCCCACTTCAGCGCTTGCCATTCGGGCGAGAACACCGCAAACGGCCAGAATGCCGCCTTCGACGGTTCGCCAGTGGCATACGCCAGCAGCGCAATCGGCGGTTCCATCGACTCCGATGCCGCCAGCATCACCAACGGGTCTGCATCCGAAGGCCCTTCGATCAGGACGACGTCAGGCGAGAACTCTTCCAGGCCTTGCCGAACCGAACGAGCAGATCCCGGGCCGTGGTGACGGATTCCGAAGACCCGGACACGCAGGTCCGGAATGGCGATGGTCACCCGGTGACCTCGCGGCAAGCCCGATAGAAGTCGGACCACTCTCCGCGTTCACGCACTACTGCCTCGAGGTACTCGTTCCACACAACCTTGTCTGCGACCGGATCCTTGATCACCGAACCCAGGATTCCGGCAGCGACGTCGGATGCCCGCAGTACGCCGTCCCCGAAATGCGCAGACAGCGCCAAACCGTTGGTGACCACCGAGATCGCCTCCGCCGTCGACAGAGTTCCGGACGGGGACTTCAACTTGGTGCGGCCGTCGGTGGTCGTGCCTGATCGCAGTTCCCGGAACACGGTGACGACCCGGCGAATTTCCTCGGCTGCTGCGGGGGTTGTCGGCAATTCCAGTGCTGCGCCCAGCTGTTCGACTCGACGTGCCACGATGGCCACCTCGTC
>NZ_JBEOXI010000485.1:0-3029 GCF_040296465.1 Streptomyces sp. NPDC002130 | reverse complement strand
CCCGGCGTACCCCTGGGTGTACGTCGTCTCCCGGACCGTGCCCTGACCCGGCCACCGGGGCCGATTGTCAGACCCCGCCCGTAGAGTCGGAGACAACTGATCCGACACGCGGGGCGGGAGGTGACAGGACGTATGGGAGAGACGGTTTCGACGACCGAGCGGGCGGGGGAGACGACGGTCCCGGTCCGGCTCCCGGCCGTCTTCCTGCCCGCGCCCCTCCCGCGCGAAGGGCGCATCGCCTTCTGGGACCCCGAGGGCGAGCCCCTGCCCGCCCGGGAACCGGGGGACGCCGAGGACACCGAGCCCCCCGCGGAGACCGAGCTGACCGTCGTGCGACGGCACGGCGCCACCGGCGTCCGGCGGCGTACCGCCCCCGCGCTGACCCTCCCCCTCGACGCCGCCCTGCCCCTTCTCGTGCGCGCCCGGCACGACCCCGCGGCCCACCCCGCCACGGCCTGCTGGGGCGCGGCCGCCCTGCACGCCCTGCGGCTGACCGCCCGCGGCCGGCTGCTGCCCGGCCTGACCGCCACGGGTCACGACTCCTGGCGCGCCGGCCCCCTCGACCCTGACGACATCGCGCACCTGCGCGCGGTGGCCGCCGCCCTGCCCTACGAGGGTCACGCCGTGCCGTTGCCCGGCCCCGGCCCGATCCGGCTGCCCGAGCCGGAAGCACTGGTGCGGGCCTTCCTCGACGCCGTCGCCGACACCCTGCCCCGCACCCCGGCCGCGCCCCACACCTCCGGCCGGCCCTTCGCGGCCCGAGAGGCCCAGCATCTGCCCACCGCCCACGACTGGGCCGCCGAAGTCGCCGCCGGCATGGACGCCGGCGTGCGGATCTCGCTCCGCCTGGACCTGTCGGCCTACGACCTGTTCGACGACGCCTCCGACGGTGGTGTCCGCAGCGCCGGCGCCGCGATCGTCCAGGTGCACAGCCTCGCCGACCCCACCCTCGTGGCCGACGCGGCGGCCCTGTGGGCGGGCGCGGCCGACGACGCCTTCGGTCCCCGCGCGCGTGTGGACGCGGCCCTCGCCGTCCGCCGCGCGGCCCGTGTCTGGCCCCCGCTCGACCGGCTCGCCGACCAGGACGTGCCCGACGTGCTGGCCCTGACCGAGGACGAGCTAAGCGACCTGCTCGGGGTCGCGGCGACCCGGCTCGCCGCGACCGGGGTCGCCGTGCACTGGCCGCGCGACCTCGCGCAGGATTTGTCCGCCGCGGCGGTGGTCCGCCCGGCCCCCGGCTCGGCGACCGACGGCACGGGCTTCTTCGAGAGCGAGGACCTCCTCCAGTTCCGCTGGCAGCTGGCGCTCGGCGGCGACCCGCTCACCGACACCGAGATGGACGCCCTCGCCGAGGCGCACCGCCCCGTCGTCCGGCTGCGCGACCAGTGGGTGCTGGTCGACCCGGCGCTGGTGCGCAAGGCCCGCAAGCGGGACTTGGGCCTGCTCGACCCGGTCGACGCGCTGTCCGTCGCCCTCACCGGCACCGCCGACGTGGACGGCGAGACGGTCCAGGCCGTCCCGGTCGGCGCGCTGGCCGCCCTGCGCGACCGCCTGACCGCGGGGATCCGCCCGGCCGAACCGCCCCCGGAGCTGCGTGCGACCCTCCGGGACTACCAGCTGCGGGGCCTGGCCTGGCTCGACCTGATGACCTCCCTCGGCCTCGGCGGCTGCCTCGCCGACGACATGGGCCTCGGCAAGACCATCACCCTCATCGCCCTGCACCTGAAGCGGGCGCGCAGCGAACCCACCCTGGTCGTGTGCCCGGCCTCCCTGCTGGGCAACTGGCAGCGGGAGATCACCCGCTTCGCCCCCGGCGTGCCCGTCCGCCGCTTCCACGGCCCGGACCGCAGCCTCGACGGCCTGGAGGGCGGCTTCGTCCTCACCACCTACGGCACCATGCGCTCGGCCGCCCCCGCCCTGGCCGAGCGCACCTGGGGCATGGTCGTCGCCGACGAGGCGCAGCACGTCAAGAACCCCTACTCGGCCACCGCCAAGGCGCTGCGAACCATCCCGGCCCCCGCGCGCGTGGCCCTGACCGGCACGCCCGTCGAGAACAACCTCTCGGAGCTGTGGGCCCTGCTCGACTGGACCACCCCGGGCCTCCTCGGCCCGCTGAAGTCCTTCCGCGCCCGGCACGCGCGCGCCGTGGAGAACGGCGAGGACGAGGAGGCGGTGGAACGCCTCGCCCGCCTGGTGAGGCCCTTCCTGCTGCGCCGCAAGAAGTCCGACCCGGGCATCGTGCCCGAGCTGCCGCCCAAGACGGAGACCGACCACCCGGTGCCGCTCACCCGCGAACAGGCCGCGCTGTACGAGGCGGTGGTCCGCGAGTCGATGCTCGCCATCGAGACGGCCGAGGGCATGCCCCGCCGGGGCCTGGTGCTGAAGCTCCTCACGTCGCTGAAGCAGATCTGCGACCACCCCGCGCTGTTCCTCAAGGAGGAGCACACCGCGGCCGCGGGCGACCACCTCGCCGCCCGCTCCGGGAAGCTCGCCCTGCTGGACGAGCTGCTGGACACGCTGCTCGCCGAGGACGGGTCCGCCCTCGTCTTCACCCAGTACGTCGGGATGGCCCGCCTGATCACCTCCCACCTGGCCACCCGGGCCGTCCCGGTCGACCTCCTCCACGGCGGTACGCCGGTCCCCGAACGGGAGCGCATGGTGGACCGTTTCCAGGCCGGTTCGACGCCGGTTCTGGTGCTGTCGCTCAAGGCGGCCGGCACCGGCCTGAACCTCACCCGGGCGGGCCATGTCGTGCACTTCGACCGCTGGTGGAACCCGGCCGTCGAGGAGCAGGCGACCGACCGTGCCTACCGCATCGGCCAGACCCAGCCGGTGCAGGTCCACCGCCTCATCACCGAGGGCACCGTCGAGGACCGCATCGCCGAGATGCTCCAGTCCAAGCGTGCTTTGGCCGACGCGATCCTGGGCTCCGGCGAGTCCTCCCTCACGGAACTGACGGACCGGGAGCTGTCCGACCTGGTGTCCCTGCGGAGGTCGTCATGACGTCCCACCAGGGCTGCGAACCGCAC
>NZ_JBEOXI010000484.1:0-3047 GCF_040296465.1 Streptomyces sp. NPDC002130 | reverse complement strand
GCCGCTGAGCTCCGCACCGACACGCAGTTGAAGGGCTAGCGCTGCAGGGTATGCCAACTTACGTCGCCTGGCAGGTGACGGAGGTTCTCGACGAAGGTCAGCCTATTCCCGACCACGCGGTGCAGTTCGCCAAACATCTTATGTCAACGACACACGAAAGTGTGCTCGAACGCGTCGGTTTCGAGCACACACTCATCGACACAGTGGAGGGGGGCGGGCCTGAAATCGTAGTGCCACCTTGGGCAGTGCAGCAGTTCGCTGCAATCGGCACCCCTGCCGAGTTGATCGAGAGAATCGCCGCGGCCCACGCGGCTGGAGCGGACTCATGGTCTTGCTCATTCACCGGAACCCCTCAAGAAACTGCTGCAAGCATGACCCGCTTCGCCGAGCAAGTTATGAAGCCATTGCGTTCCCACATGGCCGCGTAGCGAATACCGAAAAGGACTTGATCATGGCAGATCTCAATCGAGACGTAATTGAGCGACTGTTGGACGCCAGTGCGGAAAGTGGGCTGGCGGGCGTACTGGCGTTATCTCCAGAGAATTTCGCGTATCTGGCTGGTTTTGCTGTCCCCTCACAGGAACCGCTCCGGTGGCGCCACGCGGCCGTGGCAGTCAACACCGACGGCCGAGCAGCAGTGCTGTGTGTCGACATAGAAGAAACCACTGTGCGTCACAGGCTTCCCGACGTCGATGCTTACGTGTGGCAGGAGTTCGAACAGAACGCGGTGGCCGTGATGGCTCAGATGCTTCGTGAGCTGGGTATGGAGAGCGGGAGCATTGGGGTCGAAACGGACTACATTCCCGCTAGAGATTACGAAGAGCTGACTGCCGCGCTTCCGCATGCCCAGCTACGGAGCGCGGAAAGAATGTTTGCGCTCCTGCGAATGCGGAAGAGTCGCCGGGAAGTGGAGTTGATCCGTGAACTGAGTCGCACAATAGATGCGGCCCTGGCCACCGCATTTGCGTCGGTGCACGAAGGGAGCTCGGAACTCGATCTCGCCGGAGCTGCCGTGGCGGCGCTTTCGCCGGCGGAGTCGACCGCGAACGCGGGATGGTCACCGCCAGCGGTGCCCGCAGCCATTTCCCGAACGTCCGCGCAACAGAACGACAATTAGTAAACGGAGATGTTGTTCGACTCGAACTGTTCGGGGTGAGCGGGCCGCCTCGACGAGGCCGTCGAGTTGTTTCGGTTCCGGATGATGCCCTACATGCTGTACCTGGCGCGCGGACGAGACCAGTTCAAGCCTGCGTGCTCAGTCCTGCTCGACAGCGACGGTGCTGGTCAGGAAGCTCGACGACAGATCCTCAAGGGTGGAGCCAAGGGCCGTCCGACCGTGACAAAAGATTTGAATGATGACCTTCTCTTGCTGCGCCCCGAAGCCGGAGTCGTGCCGTGGCGCCGTCCGTCCATCCCAGGTAGGACCGAAACTGATACGGGAGACCTTGAGGAGTCAGATCTTGGTTGGGTGGCCTAGTTTTGGACCGGGTGGTCTCAATCGATCGTTGAGTTGGTTGGGTGCCAGCTGGGTTCGGGTCGATCGTTCGGCGGTGCCGCGGCGGGTGGGGGTGTACACGCGGTAGGTGATGATGGTTCTCTTTCTCCGGCGGTCTTTCACTCCTGCGTGAGTGGATCTGTCCCGGATACCGTTGGGGCGGAGCGTAATCCGCTGGTCGCTGCGGTGGTGTTGTTTTGTGGTTGGCGGCGGCGGGTTAGGGCGTGTCCGTCGGAGCTTGGCCGCGGTGGTGAGGAGGTACCGTTCGGCGGCGGCGTAATCGGTGGTCCTCTTGCCGGAGGCGCTGGTGGTGCGGGTGATCAGTTCGAGGTAGCGGCGCCGAAGCGCGCGGGCGTCGGGTTGGCCGAGCAGGAATTCGGTGGCGGCGACGACCTCTGGACTCGGCGCGGTGTGTGTCGCTTTGGCGGGGGTACGCTTTTTCTTCGCGGTCACCGCGTGCTCGCTAGGTGTTGTGGGTATGGACGTTGCTGACGAGGGATTGAAGTAGACGGGCTGGTCCTCGGCGTAAGAATGGGAGTTGCGACATAACCGTTCTCGACCAAGAAGGACCAGCCCTGTGACACACCGTAATGCTCCACTCACCGTGGAGGGAAGACGACGCCTGATCGAGCGCTGCCAGAGTCGTCCGATCGCCCACGTCGCCGCCGAAATGGGTATCTCACGACAATGCGCCTCCACGTGGGTCAACCGTCACCGCAAATATGGTGACCTGGGACTACAGGACCGCTCCAGCGCACCGAAACACCAACCCACCGCCACAGCCGCGGAGGTCGTGGCCGACATCGAGTCGATGCGACGAACCCGGAAATGGTCCGCCTCACGCATCACGTTCGAACTCCGAATGGATGGAACGGTCATTGCTCGCCGGACCGTCACGAAAATCCTGCGGAACCTCGGATTGCACCGCCGCCGGTTCATCGACCCGAACGGCGAAACCAACCGAAAACCGCAGGTCATCGTTGCAAAACGACCCGGCCAGATGGTCCACGTCGACATCAAGAAAGTCGGGAAGATCCCCGACGGCGGCGGATGGCGTGCCCACGGCCGCGGCTCCGAGCAGGCCAAACGATCGCAGCGTCGGAAAACGAAGAACAAGCAAGCCCGGGTCGGGTACACCTATTTGCATTCCGCGATCGACGGGAACACCCGCCTGGCGTACACCGAGGCACGCGACAACGAAACCGCCGCAACAGCCATCGATTTCATGAACAACGCCCGACTCTTCTTCGCCGCACACGGCATCACCCGTATCGAGCGCGTGATCACCGACAGCGGATCATGCTATCGGGCAGCAGATTTCACCGTTTCACTCCGCGAAGCTCGGCACTACCGCATCAAGCCGTACACCCCGAAACACAACGGGAAGGTCGAACGCTACAACCGCATCCTCGCCGAAGAACTGCTGTACTCCCGCGAGTACACCAGCGAAGCTGAGCGGCGCACTGCCGTCGAAGTCTGGAATGTTCACTACAATTACCACCGACCGCATTCAGCACGCGGAGGACGACCGCCCGCCGCTTACCGCCGGCAC
>NZ_JBEOXI010000483.1:0-3075 GCF_040296465.1 Streptomyces sp. NPDC002130 | reverse complement strand
CGGCCGGTGTCGGTGGTGTCATCAAGATGGTGCAGGCGATGCGGCACGGTGTGCTGCCGCGGACGCTGCACGTGGACGAGCCGTCGCCGTTCGTGCAGTGGGACACCGGCTCGGTCGAGCTGCTGAGCGAGCAGCGCGAGTGGACCGCCAGGGACGGCGTGCCGCGTCGCGCGGGTGTCTCCTCCTTCGGCATCAGCGGGACCAACGCCCACGTGGTCGTGGAAGAGTTCACCGCGCCCGAGGAGGCAGCCGCCGAGCGACCGGAGCCGACCGGACCCGTACCGTTCGTCCTGTCCGCGCGGGACGAGGCCGCGCTGCGCGCCCAGGCACGGCGCCTGCACGACATCGTCACCGAGCACGGCACGCACCCCGCCGACCTCGGCGCGTCCCTCGCCGTCACCCGCACCGCACTGCCGCACCGCGCCGTGGTCACCGCCACGGACACCGACACGCTCCTCGCCGCTCTCTCCGCCCTGGCCCGAGGCGAGGAGACCGCGCAGGTCGTCACCGGCAGCGCCGCCGGCGCGGGCCGCACCGCCTTCCTGTTCACCGGACAGGGCGCCCAGCGCGCCGGCATGGGCCGCGAACTGTACGCCGCGTCGCCGGAGTTCGCGGCCGCGCTGGACGAGGTGTGCGCGGCCCTCGACGAGCACCTCGAACTGCCGCTGCGCACGGTGATGTTCGCCGAAGCGGACAGCGAGCCGGGCCGCCTGCTGCACCGCACCGCCTACACCCAGCCCGCCCTGTTCGCCGTGGAGGTCGCCCTCTTCCGGCTCCTCGCCCACCACGGCACCACACCGGACCTGCTCGCCGGGCACTCCATCGGCGAGCTCGCCGCGGCCCACGTGGCGGGCGTGCTGTCCCTCGCCGACGCGGCCCGGCTGGTCGCGGCCCGGGGCCGGCTCATGGAGGCGGCACGGCCGGGCGGCGCCATGATCGCCGTCGAGGCCACCGAAGCCGAGATCGCCGCCGACCTGGAGAAGGCCGCGGGCCGCCTCGACCTCGCCGCCCTCAACGCCCCCGACTCCCTGGTGATCTCGGGCGACGAGGACGCCGCCGAGCAGCTCGCCGCGCAGTGGCGCGCCCGGGGCCGCCGCACCCGCCGGCTCCAGGTCAGTCACGCCTTCCACTCGCCGCACATGGACGGCGTCCTGGACGAGTTCCGCGCCATCGCCGAGAGCCTCACCTTCCACGAGCCGCGCATCCCGATCGTCTCCACGGTCACCGGCGAACTCGCCGCCCCGGACGAGCTGACCTCGCCCGGCTACTGGGCGCAGCAGATCCGCCGGCCCGTGCGGTTCGTCGACGCCGCCCGGGCCCTGCACCGGCACGGTGCCACCGTGTTCGTCGAGACCGGTCCGGACGCCGTGCTCGCCCCGCTGACCCGGGCCGCGCTGGCCGACGCGGACGCGGTCACCGTCCCGCTGCTGCGGGCCACGCGCCCCGAGGGCGAGACGTTCCTCGCCGGGATCGCCGCGGCCTGGACGGGTGGCGCGCCGCTCGCCGCCGAGACCTTCCACCCCGGCGCCCGCCTCGTCGACCTGCCGACGTACCCCTTCCAGCGGGAGCGCTTCTGGCTCACCCCCGAACGACCGCTCGACGCCCGGGGCCTGGGTCTCGACCCGGCCGGGCACCCGCTGTTGCACGCCTCCGTGGAACTGGCGGGCAGCGACGGACTCGTCCTCACCGGCCGCCTCGCCGTAACCGACCAGCCCTGGCTCGCCGATCACGCCGTCACCGGCACGGTCCTCGTGCCCGCCACCGCGTTCCTGGAACTGGCTCTGGCAGCGGGGGGCCGCCTGGGCGTCGACCAGATCGACGAACTGACCTTGGAGGCCCCCCTGGAGCTGCCGGAACAGGGCGCCGTACGTGTCCAGGTGGCCGTCGGTGCACCGGACGCCTCCGGCAGCCGGCCCCTGGAGATCCACGCCTGCCCGGACAGCGGCCCGGACGCCGAGCAGCTGTGGACCCGGCACGCCTCCGGCACCCTCGGCGGCACCCCGGCCGCCGGACCCGACCTGAGCCAGTGGCCGCCCGCCGACGCCGACGAGACACCGCTGGACGACGCCTACGAACGCCTGGCCGCACTCGGTTACACCTACGGCCCGGCCTTCCAGGGCCTGACGCGCCTGTGGCGCACGGCCGACGCCCTGTACGCCGAGGTCGCTCTGCCCGACGCGCACAAGAGCGGCGCCGACCGGTTCGGGCTGCACCCCGCCCTCTTCGACGCGCTGCTGCACCCGCTGGTGCTGCACGCCGCCGGTGACGACACCGCCGAGGACACCATCCGGCTGCCGTTCTCCTGGTCCGGCGCGTCCCTGCACGCCGGCGGCGCCGACACCCTGCGGGTGCGGATCGAGCCCGGCGGGTCGGGCACCTACGCGCTGCACGCCGCGGACGCCGTCGGCGCACCCGTCATGAGCGTGGAGTCCCTCGCCCTGCGCCCGGTCGCCAAGGACCGGCTGCGCTCCGCGCCACGGCCCCACGACGCCCTGTACGCGGTGGAATGGGCGCCGGTCACGGCACCCGAGGGCGACGCCCCGCACGTCGTGGAGGTGTCCGACCTCACGCAGGTGGACGCCACGGCAGACGTGGTCCTCGTACGCGCCCCCGCCGGTGACGGACCGGCCGATGTGGCGGCCCACGCCCACCACACGGCGGACGTCTTCCTGCGCCTGGTGCAGGACTTCCTCGCCGACGAGCGCCTGACCCGCGCGCGGCTCGCGGTGCTCACCCGGGGCGCCGTCGCCGCCGCCCCCGGGGACCTCGTGCCCGAGCCGGCCCAGGCCCCGCTGTGGGGCCTGCTGCGCAGTGTGCAGTCCGAGCATCCGGACCGGGTGGTCCTGATCGACGCCGACACGGCCACCGACGACCGGCTCCTGGCCGCCGCCCTCGCCTCGGGTGAGGCGCAGGTGGCGGTGCGGTCGGGTGGGTTGGTGGTGCCGAGGTTGCGGCGGGCGGTGCCGGGTGGCGGTGGTGGTGTCGCCTGGGGTGAGGGTCCGGTGCTGGTGACGGGTGGTACGGGTGGTCTGGGTGCTGTTGCGGCCCGGCATCTGGTCCAGGTGCATGGGGTGC
>NZ_JBEOXI010000482.1:0-3076 GCF_040296465.1 Streptomyces sp. NPDC002130 | reverse complement strand
GAGTCCTCCCTCACGGAACTGACGGACCGGGAGCTGTCCGACCTGGTGTCCCTGCGGAGGTCGTCATGACGTCCCACCAGGGCTGCGAACCGCACTACAAATCGGGCGAGGCACCCTCCGCAAGATGAGACAGAACCTCGGATGGGCAGTCGGGTACAACGTCATCGCCCTCCCCATCGCCGCTGGAGTCTTCGAACCCTCCCTCGGACTTGTACTTCGCCCCGAGATCGCAGCGCTGTCGATGTCCGGGTCCAGCTTCATCGTCGCAGTCAATGCACTACTGCTGAAGCGACTACGCCTCCCTTCTCCCCCAGATCAACACCGGCCTTCACCCAGCACTACGAAGTCCACCTCACAGAACGTCTCATGACCCGACAACCGATCTCCCAGCGAAAGGGATTCCCCGATATGAAGAAGGTCCTCGCAATCAGTGCTGCAGCAACTGCAGCACTATTCGTCCTCACCGCATGTAACAGCTCCAATACCGATGAAACTACCTCCACGCCAACGTCAATGAGTGCCGAATCCAGTTCATCGGCGAACGCGAGCACTCACAATCAGGCAGATGTGACATTCGCCGAGCAGATGATCCCGCATCACAGTCAGGCCGTCCAGATGAGCGACATGCTCCTCTCCAAAGACGGTATCGACCCCCGAGTGACGACGTTGGCAGAACAGATCAAGGCAGCGCAAGCCCCAGAAATCGAGCAGCTGCAGGCCTGGTTGACCAGCTGGGGACAGAGTTCGTCCTCCTCTGGCATGAATATGCCGACCACCTCCCACAGCATGGAAGGCATGACACCCTCTACCAGCATGAACATGCCGATGCCCTCAGAGAGCATGGGGATGACGCCGGGAATGATGGAGGGGATGATGTCCGCCGATGACATGACCGCGCTGCAGAATGCACAGGGAACCGATGCCGCGAAACTGTTCCTCGCTCAGATGATCGACCATCACCGCGGAGCTGTCGCAATGGCGCAAACTGAAGTTGATTCCGGACAGTATCCCGAAGCTATCTCCATGGCGCAGACCATCATCAGCGCGCAAAACCAGGAAATCACCACGATGGAAGGCATTCTCGCCACGCTGTGATCACGACTTCCGGCGTTCATTGCTCAGATTTCAGTCGGATGTGAGCGCACGCGGCTCGGTGTCTCTGCTTGACAATTGACCTCGGCAGAGGCACCGAGCCTTCTAGGCGACAGGTCAATACCCCGGAGGACACCGAACACTATCGAGGCAACCTCATTTGTTGGAGGGTTTGGTAATTACACCCGAAGATATCCCGAGATCCGCACGCGCCGTCCTGCGTGCGCGGTCACATTCGTCGGGCTCAACATTCTGGTCAGGCTCCGTGGGATACCCACCAGCACGAGGTAGGAACGGGTGCACAAAAACCCACGCCTGAACCGAACCGATCTATTTGCATCAATCAGGTCCAGGCGCAAACCGAGCCCATCGATTAACGAGGGACAGGCCGGGTACGCAAACGAGAACAGACGACATGGAGGTCATGATGCAGGACGTTCGGCGGGGGATGACCGACTCCGAGTTGATCGCGGAGGCGTACCGACTCGAAAGCCAGCCGGTATTGAGCAGGTGCGACCACATCAGGTTGACACTGATACACGATGAACTCGAGTGTCGCGCAGGATGTCGGGAAAAGAAACTCCCTGACGCGGCGCCACAACGGCTTCCGCCTTGCAAGGGCAGGAAGTGCGCATGATTGACAAGTTTGATCACCACGTTCACACACTCACATCAGAATGGCTGCGCCACTCCCCCGGCATGCAGGCGCGGGGCTCCCCTGATCCATATGCCCCCGCGCCACTCTCACCCGCTCGCTCTCAGTTGAGTCCCGCGTACGAATGGAGGCCGGAGACATCCATCTTGATGATGAAGAGATTGAACAGCATTGCGACGAAACCGGCAATGATTATCCAGGCGGCACGGGTATCGCGCCAACCAGAAGTAGCACGCGCGTGCAGAGAGGCGGCGTAGATCACCCAAGCGATGAAGGAGATGTGAACGACGGTTGAAAACTAGACCACCCGTCGTTTCTGGACTAGTTTTCAACCGTCGTCAACAGGAGACCGTTTCCTTGGGGTCCCATCCTTCTTGACAACATCCAATCGCGCACTATGAATCGCACCGGAGTTTCCGGGGACTTCATCCTTTGGGAAAGATGGAGTCATGTCGTCAGCAACGAACAAAAGGTACCCGCCCGAACTGCGTGAGCGGGCAGTGCGGATGGTCGCCGAGGTCCAACACGAGTACCCGTCGGAGTGGGCCGCGGTCGAATCCGTGGCCGACAAACTCGGTATCGGAACAGCGCAGACGTTGCTCAACTGGATCCGGAGAGCGCAAACCGACGCCGGCCAGCGGCCCGGCGTGACGAGCGAAATGGCAGCGGAAATGCGCAAGCTTCGCGCTGAGAATCGGGAACTCAAGCGTGCCAACGAGATCCTGAAGTCGGCATCGGTTTATGTGGGTGATCGATGTCAAGTGCCCGTGTCGTCGAGTCGCTGGATAAGTCCGTCGAAGACCTTCTGCCGCCCGATCTGGCCCTTGTCTGCGGCGTCGTCTCGCTGACGGGTGAGGGTGGGGAGAAACTCGATGGTGGTGACGAAGAACGTGCATGACTCGCAGATCGACTCGAAGTGGCAGTCGAGTTCGACTGGGCGTGCGCAGTAGCCGTTACCGAGCATCCGCCGGTGGGCTTCGGCGCGGAGTTTGCGCATCGCGGCGGGCTCGTCCTCGGCAGGCAGGACGGCGGGTTCGTGTTTACTGTAGAGGGCTTCGACTTTCTCTGTGACGGAGAAGTATTGGTCGGCAACGGTCCGGTCCGCGATTCGGGCATAGACCATCGTCATCTCCATTGTCTTGTGCCCGAGCAATGCGGCGATCGCCTCGAGGCTCATACCCCGGTTGATGGCCTGCGTCGCGAGTGTGTGCCGCAGCTGATGAGGGTGCAAGCTCGACTTCGACGAGATCCAGATCCCGGCACCGCCGCGCCTGGGTGACGTGGTCGTGGAGGTCTCGAACCTCGACAAGGGCTTCGACGGCCGCGTGT
>NZ_JBEOXI010000481.1:0-3081 GCF_040296465.1 Streptomyces sp. NPDC002130 | reverse complement strand
GCCCGTACACGGTGGTACGGGGAACGTTCATCGAACTGTGAGCGTGAGGCCTTCGCACTCGCGTGGTCGGTATGATTGTTTTCGGCGTCGAGCCCGGCTCGCAGCAACGCGTCGACCTGGTATGTCGACGGCCGTCGTAAGCTCCCCACTGGCGGCCATTTATGGCGCATTTTGTGGCCATGGTTTCTCCCCGCGTACGGCCAGATAGTTCCCCGGGCACTGTCACGTTAATCGAAAAGTGAAGCGGCGAAGGATGTTTGGGGCATTCTGTTACAGGGCACTGCTGGGGCAGTTCACTTTCAGGCGGCGACACCGGCCGCGGTGACTTCCTGCCAGACCGCGAAACGGTCGGCCATCTCGGCACGCCATTCGGGCGCGGTCAGTCGATACCGACCGGGCCGGAAATGCGGTGAGATCGAACTAAACGCGGACAGGAAACGTTGCGCGTGCCGGGCCGATGCGAACCGTTTCATCGCATGTTCCCGCTGTCTGGTGGGTTGATGCGAGTTCTCGGCCCGATTGTTCAAATACTTGGATCGGCGATGCTCGACCGAGGCCAGCATCTCGCGGTGAGCGACGCTGTAGCTGGTCAGCTTGTCGGTAACGATCACCCGCGGCACATACTGCAAGCCCTTGAGCAGCTTACGGAAGAATCGCTTGGCGGCGTTGCCGTTTCGGCGCGACTGGACCAGCACATCGAGCACGTTCCCGTGCTGGTCGACCGCCCGCCACAAGTAATGCAGTGTGCCGTTGATTTTTGGCAGCCGAGATCGAGGCCGTGTTCGGGGTGAAGCTGGTCTGTCCGGTGGATGAGTTCAACGCCTCCCGCCATGTCGGCGACGATTCGCCGGCGCTGGTGCCGCCTCCGACTCCGGAGCGCGTGCGGGAGTTCTTCGAGTTCATGAAGGCGCGCATCATCACCGCCCGAAAATATGGGCCGGCAGCTCGGGACTACGCGCTGTTCCGGACGCTCTATCATGCCGGACTGCGCTCGGAAGAGGCTGCGCTGCTCGACCTTCCGGATGTGCATTTCGATCGTGGTCCGTTCGGCAAACTTCATGTCCGCTTCGGTAAGGGCGCCAGGATGTCCGGTCCTCGGCCGCGATGGGTTCCGATGCTCGACGGTCTGGACCTGGTGCTGCGCTGGTTCCTGACCGACGTGCGGCCCAAGTTCCCGGACTCGCCGGTGTTGTTCGCCGACGAGTCCGGCGGGCCGCTGCATCGTGGAACGATCCGCAACCGGCTGCGATATCTGATGGAGCTCGAAGGGCGCCCGCGTTCGGAGCGGTTCAGCCCGCATGCGCTGCGACGTGCGTGCGCGACCCACAACTATGAGCGTGGCGTGGATCTGGTTGCGATCCAACAGCTTCTGGGTCACTGGACCGTCGGATCGACGATGCGGTATGTCCGGCCATCGGCGACCTTCATCGAGGACGCGTATCGGCGCGCGGTGACCACCACCCTGGCCGAGCTCAGCGGAGAGGACGAGCGAGCGTGAGGATCAAGTGGCGACTGCGGATGGCCGCGGCCCAACGCGAAGTGTGGACCGGGACCGAGCTGCGCAGGCTGCTGGCAGACAAAGCCGGGCTGGAGATGTCGGCGGCGTCGGTGTCGGCGCTGTTCACCAAGGAACCCACCCAGATCAAGATGACGACGCTGATCGCGTTGTGCACTGCCTTGCAATGCACTCCGGACGACTTGTTCGAGATCGACGCCACTCCCGTCGAGCGTCCTGCCGATCCGCCAATTCGACCGGCGCCGACGCAGCGCCAAGCCGTCAACGCCCGCGGCCGCTCGCTTCCGCCGATGTGACGCTTCGACCTGGAAGTCATTGCAGAACATGGGTAAACGCCAGCGTGACTGTGCCGAGTGCGGCGGACCGGTGGGCATCATCGGCCGCGACCTGTGCTGCCGGTGCACCGCCCGCGCCAAGGACGCGGCCGCCAAGCAGCCGTGCCCTGACTGCAGCCGCAGTAGGGTGCTGGTCGTCGAGACAGGTCGTTGCGTGATTTGTTCCCGCCGGTGCGCGCAGTGCGGTCACAAGGTCCGCTTCGCGGAGGCCGTGTTGTGCCGGGGCTGCCAACGCAAAGCCGACCTGCAAGCTCGGCAACAGGACTGTCCGCGGTGCGGCAAACCCGGGTATCTGCGCGTGGACACCGGCTGGTGCGGTCACTGTTCGAGGCCGCGCCCTTCGAAGAAGCCCCCGCGCGTCTGCGTCGCCTGTGGCGTGTTGCGTCGCCATGCTTGCCGCGGCATGTGCTCGCGATGCTGGCAGCGCCATCCGGATCGGCCGCATGTGGCCGGCGAACATCTCCTAGCACGTCTTGCCGACCCGCCGGATTGGCTGCCCGGCCTGATCACCTGTCTCGCCGACGGCTATTCGCCAGGCCGTGCGTGTGTGGCGGTCACCGAGCTGGGGCGACTGCTCGACGACGAGCACTCCAATCATCCGCCGTCCCTGCTCGACAGGGCACGCCGCTCAGGCCGTTCCATGGGTCCGCTGGCCAGATCGATGCAAGATTTCTTCACCGAACACGGGCTGGCGATGCCGACCGACCACAACGAGCGACTCGCCGCCGGCCGCCGGCAACGGCGGATCGAAGCGGCCCCTGAACCGCTGCGACCGGCAATCGCAGGATTCGCCGAGTTCATGCTTACCGCCAAGGCCCGTGCTCGCCGGGCCGGAACACTGCCCCGCAGCGATTCGACCATAGAGGCCGCACTGGCGGCCGTTCGAGATTTCGCTTCGTTCTTGAACAGTGAACGCGGGAAACAAGATTGGGCGACCGTCGAGCTCGGCGACGTCGAGGCGTTCCTAGTTTCCCTGCCGAAGTCGCGCCAGCGAAGACTCACCGTGCTGCGCCAGTTTTTCCGATTCGCGCGCAGTCACCGTCTGGTCCTTGTCGATCCGACGAAGAGCCTGGACAGGAAAGAGGCCAAGGGTTTTCGTGGCCGGACGCTCACTCTCGAGCAACAACGCCGGTTGTTCCAGCGGTGAGGCGCTGCTGAGCACGTACTCGGACGAGCAGGTGCGCAAGATGCTCCCGGAGACGCTGCCAGGTAGCGGTGCGGCCGGTCGGT
>NZ_JBEOXI010000480.1:0-3124 GCF_040296465.1 Streptomyces sp. NPDC002130 | reverse complement strand
GCCGGCTACGAGATGACCGGGCGCGTCAACGCCAGTCAGTCGGTATGAGACCCCATCGCGCCGTTCCGAGGACGGACACCCCCCGGCGCGGCCCCGACCCCCACCCGACGTCACGCGAAGACGCGCACCCCAAAGCCCCGCTCACGGCTCCCGCCGCACCGCCCCCGCCCGATCCAGCAACCCCGTCCGCGCCGCCAGCGCCGCCGCCTCCAGCCGCGACCCCACGCCCAGTTTCATCAGCACCCGCTGGACATGCGTACGCGCCGTCGACGGTGCGATGCCCATGCCCGCCGCGATCAGGCGGGTGTCCTCCCCGTCGGCGACGCGGACCAGCACCTCCACCTCACGCGGCGTGAGCATCTGGAGCAGCCGCTGGCCCTCGTCGTCCGGCTGGGCCGCCGGGTTGAGCAACTCACCGAACGCCCCCTGCAACAGCTGCGGCGCCACCGCCGCCTCCCCCGCCCGCGCCTTCATGATCGCCCGCTCGACACCCTCTATGCGCTCATCGTGCCGGACGTACCCCGACGCCCCCGCCGCGAACGCCGCGGCGATGCCGCGGGGGCTCGGCACCGGCCCCAGCACCAGCACCGCCACCTGCGGCCGCTCCCGCTTGATCCTCACCACCGGGTCGAAGATCCCCGGCTCGGCCGGCTCCGCCGTCCCCAGCAGGCACACCTCAGGTGCCCGCGTGATCACCAGCTCCGCCGCACCCGCGGCCGGCGCCGCCGCGGCCAGCACCCGGTGCCCCCGCAGCTTCAGCGCCGAAGCCAGCGCCTCGGCCAGCAATCGGTGGTCGTCGACCACCATGAGCCGCACTCCCATCGAGCAACCCCCCAGTCACCCCAGCCCCCCACGGAAGCCCCCCGGCTCCCCCGCCTTCATGCCCCCGGAAGCTACACGCTTGTTCGACGTCGCGCTCCCCCTACCGGCGAGAATCGCCCCGGATCGCCGAAAGTGCTCTCACCCCGTGTTGACCGCGCCAAACACGAACGGCCCCGTCCCTGAACAGGGACGGGGCCGAAGTGAACCCAAGTCGGTCACCAGACGATCAGTCCGTACCGAAGCCGACCGCGAGGTACTCCTTGTCCCGCACTGTCGACCGCTTGCTCGCGTACACCTTGGACATGTAGAGGTGCCCGTCGCCGTACAGGAACTCGGAGTACTCCGGCGACATGCCGGTCTCCACGTCGCGGACCGTGTCCGTCGAGGGGTTCTGCAGCAGCGTCGTCTCCTTGAAGCTGCCCCCGGCGATGCTCACGACCTGTCCGCCCTTGTCGTACGGGGGACGCTTGTACGCGATCAGGTTTCCGCCGTCCATGCGCAGCGGCGAGATCGTATAGCCGTCGCCCGCGTCGGCCCGCTGCCCGGTCTGCTTGCCGGTGGCGAGGTCGAAGGCGACGATCTCGTTGGTCTCGCTGTACTTGCCGGTGCCGTCGTGCTCCTCGGTCGGCAGGTACAGCCGGTCGTTGCCGACGGCCAGCAGGTTGCAGGCCTCTACGCGGGTGATGCCCTCGCAGCGGGCCGCGAACTGCTCGCCCGGCGCGGAGATGCGCGTGCGCAGCTTGCCGGTCTTGCCGTCGATGGAGAAGAAGTCGGAGATGCCGCTGCCGTCGCCCGCGGAGTCGCCGACGTCGGCGGCCACGACCAGCGGGTTGGTCGACACGATGCTCGCGTACTCGATGCCCTCGGCCATCTTGTACTCCGAGATCACCTTCCCGGACTTCGGGTCGATGGTCTGGATGTGCAGCTGCCGCTGGTCGTAGGAGCCGCACTTGCGCACCGCGACCAGCTTCTCGCCGCCGCCGTAGCCGGCGTCGTAGCAGGAGTCGGCCGGCTTCGGGCTCCACAGGAGCTTGCCGGAGACGTCGAAGGCGGCGCCGCCGCTGGTGCTGCCGACGGCGACGGTCTTCCCGCTGAGGGTGATGTTGTCGAAGTTGATCAGCTGGTCACCGGTCTTGACCGTCTTGGTCCACAGCCTCTTGCCGGCGTCGAGGTCGATCAGCGCGATCTGGCTGCACCCGTGCGAGGGGTCGGCCTTGGTGGGCATCGCCGGCTGGTAGAGGACCGCCGTGAGGTTGTCGTCCGTGACGTGGCGGCTGGCCTGGCAGACCGGGCCGTCGAGCGGGATCTTCCACAGCTCGCCGCCCTTGTCGCGGTCGTAGCCGACGATCCGGGCGATGCCGCTCTTGACGTACGCCTTGTCCGTGAGCCACGAGCCGGAGACGACGACCGTGCTGTCGTTCTTCACCTCGGGTGCCGGGACCTGGAAGAGGACCTTGGCGCTGGGGTCGGACGGCGCCTTCTCCTTGCCGGAGGTGGTGCCGCCGTTGCCGTCGTCCGTGCCGCCGGTGCCGCCGCTCTGACCGGCGGTGTCGTTCTGCCTGCCCTCGTCCTTGCCGGACGAGGCGTACCAGACGCCGCCGCCGATGATCAGGGCGATCGCCACGACCGCGGCGACGATGATCAGCATCTGCGCGTTGAGCTTCTTGCCGCCGGGCGGCCCGGCCTGCGGCTGGTGCGGCATGGTCTGCTGCGGATAGCCGTAACCGGGCTGCTGCCCGTAACCGGGCTGCCCGTAAGGAGCTTGCGGCTGCTGCCCGTAAGGGGCTTGCGGCTGCTGCCCATAAGGCGCCTGCGGCTGCCCGTACGGCCCCGGCTGCTGGCCGGGGTAACCGTAGCCGGGCGGGGCCTGCGGAGGCTGGGGCGCCGGGGCGCCCTGCGGATAGCCGTAACCCTGCGGCGGCTGGGGCGGCGTCTGCGGGGCGGCCGGCGGTGGCGTCTGCGGGGGCTGTGGCGCCTGGGGGTAGCCGTACCCCGGCTCCGGGGCCTTGCCGAGGTTCGGCCCGGCCGCGGGTGGCGGGGTCTGCGGCGGCTGGGTCTGCGGCGGCTGGTCCTGGGGCGGCCCGAAGCCGCCCCCCTGCGGGGGCTGCTGGGGCGGCGGCGGCTGGCTCATGGCGTGGGCACCTCGGGGAAGGGGACGGACCACAAAGGGAGTTCGGAAGGAGGAGGAGTCACTTGCCGTAGGCGAGCATCAACTTCTCCTTCGTGTCGTCGTTCCCGCTCAGCCGGGTCGTCGAGATGTAGAAGCGCCCGTCGACCCAGTCGATCTCCTTGGAGAAGAAGC
>NZ_JBEOXI010000479.1:0-3127 GCF_040296465.1 Streptomyces sp. NPDC002130 | reverse complement strand
CGCCTTCGTCCTCGACCGTGACCTCGACCGGCCCGGCGCCACCGTCGCGGACGTCCTGCGCGCCACCGCCTTCGTCCTGCCGGCCGTGAAACACCGCCCCTCGGTCTGTCTCCAGCAGGCCGCCTGTCGCCAGAGAGGGTCATGTTTCACGTGAAACATGACCCCGTTCCACGGCCTCAGCTCTCCTGCCCGGCCCACCACTCCTTGAGCGCGGCCACCGCGGCGTCAGGCTCCATCGGCCCGTGCTCCAGGCGCAGCTCCAGCATGTGCTGGTACGCACGGCCGATGACCGGACCGGGGCCCACGCCGAGGATCTCCATGATCTGGTTGCCGTCGAGGTCCGGACGGATCGAGTCCAGCTCCTCCTGCTCCTGCAGCTTGGCGATCCGCTCTTCCAGCCCGTCGTAGGCACGCGACAGAGCCGCCGCCTTGCGCTTGTTACGGGTCGTGCAGTCCGAGCGGGTCAGCTTGTGGAGGCGGTCGAGCAGCGGGCCGGCATCACGGACGTAGCGACGGACCGCCGAGTCCGTCCATTCACCGGTGCCGTAGCCGTGGAAGCGCAGGTGGAGTTCGACCAGACGTGAGACGTCCTTCACCAGCTCGTTGGAGTACTTCAGAGCCGTCATGCGCTTCTTGGTCATCTTCGCCCCGACCACCTCGTGGTGGTGGAACGAGACCCGGCCGTCCTTTTCGAAGCGGCGCGTGCGCGGCTTGCCGATGTCGTGCAGCAGCGCGGCCAGGCGGAGGGTCAGGTCGGGGCCGTCCTCCTCCAGCGCCATCGCCTGCTCCAGGACGATCAGCGAGTGGTCGTAGACATCCTTGTGCCGGTGGTGCTCGTCCCGCTCGAGGCGCAGGGCCGGCAGCTCGGGCACCACGCGTTCGGCGAGGCCCGTCTCGACGAGCAGCGTCAGGCCCTTGCGCGGCTGCTGGGAGAGGATCAGCTTGTTCAGCTCGTCCCGCACCCGCTCGGCCGAGACGATGTCGATGCGCCCGGCCATCTCCGTCATCGCCGTGACGACCTCGGGGGCGACCTCGAAGTCGAGCTGAGCCGCGAAGCGCGCGGCCCTCATCATCCGCAGCGGGTCGTCCGAGAACGACTCCTCCGGGGTCCCCGGAGTGCGCAGCACCCGGGCCGCGAGATCTTCGAGCCCGCCGTGCGGGTCGACGAACTCCTTCTCCGGCAGCGCCACCGCCATCGCGTTCACCGTGAAGTCGCGGCGGACGAGGTCCTCCTCGATGGAGTCCCCGTACGACACCTCTGGCTTGCGCGAGGTGCGGTCGTAGGCCTCGGAGCGGTAGGTGGTCACCTCGATCTGATAGCCGCCCTTGTGCGCGCCCACCGTGCCGAAGGCGATCCCGACCTCCCACACGGCGTCCGCCCAGGGGCGAACGATCTTGAGGACGTCTTCCGGGCGCGCGTCAGTCGTGAAATCCAGGTCGTTGCCGAGCCGGCCCAGCAGCGCGTCCCGTACCGACCCGCCGACCAGGGCAAGTGAGAACCCGGCCTCCTGGAAGCGGCGGGCAAGGTCGTCGGCGACAGGGGCGACCCGCAGCAGTTCACTCACCGCGCGGTGCTGCACCTGGCTCAGGGCACTGGACGTTTCTTCGTTGGCGTTCGGCACAACAGAAGAGGGTACGTGGCTCCGGCCACCGTGAGCTCCTCCTATTCCGCGTGCGCAAGCATGGGGACCGGTCCGCTTTACGCGCACAAGTAGAACTTTTGGCCGGTAAAGAAGCGTCCCCCTCCATAGAGCTCGATACCGGACAGTGCGGTGCCCGTACGCGATCTTGTGGAGCGGACCGCGGCACTTCCCCTCAGCGGGCATCGTTACCATGCGTGGACGCACATTCCGACGACCACTGACGACGACTAGGGACGGACGAGCGCGTGGCCGAGGCGGCAGACTTCCAGAGGGCCAGTGCCTCACCTGCCCGCCGCTGGCTGCGGCGCACCGGGGCACTGCTCGCAGGCGCGCCGCTGCTGGCCGGCCTCCTCCAGTTGCCCGCCGCGACGACGGCGGAAGCGGCCGGGCAGGAGTCCTCGCAGGCTGCCGCCCGCACCGGCTCGGTGTCGGTCGCGATCAATTCGCTCAGCCCCAGCGCTCCCTCCGAGGGGGACACGGTGACCGTGTCGGGCACGGTCACCAACAACGGCAAGCAGACGGTGACCGGCGCGCACGTCGACCTGCAGGTGGGCCCCCCGCTCGGCACCCGTTCATCGATCGACACCCTGGCCAAGAAGAGCAACGACCTCCAAGGGCCGTCCGGCGAAAAGGTCGGCGGCAAGTACACCGAGAAGTTCTCCGCGCTCACCCCCGGCGTCGCGGAGCCCTTCAGCATCTCCGTCCCGGCCGACAAGCTGGATCTCGGCCGGGACGGCGTCTACCAGCTGGCCGTCGCGCTCTCCGGGGAGACCGCGGCACAGCCCTGGGACCAGGTTCTCGGCGTCCAGCGCACGTTCCTGCCGTGGCAGCCGGAAGAGGCCGACACCAGGACGAAGACCACGTTCCTGTGGCCCCTCGTCTCCGGCGCTCACATGGCGGCCGAGACGGGGTCGAACGAACAGCAGACGCCGGTCTTCCGCGACGACGAGCTCGCCGAGGAGATCGCCCCGGGCGGCCGCCTCGACCAGATGGTGTCGCTGGGTAAGGGCCTCGACGTCACCTGGGTGATCGACCCGGACCTGCTGGCATCCGTCGACGCGATGACGCGGAGCTACGAGGTCCGCGGCGCGGACGGCACCACCGCCCCTGGAAAGAACCAGGAGCTCGCCAAGCACTGGCTGGCCGAGCTCCAGCAGGCGGTGACGGGCGAAGAGATCGCCGCCCTGCCGTTCGGCGACCCGGACCTGGCCTCCCTCGCCCACAACGGCACGAACGTCACCGGCTCGCTGAACCACCTCAAGGAGGCCACCGACGTCGCCGACGACACGGTGAACACGATCCTCCACGTGAAACCGTCCACGGACTTCGTCTGGCCGGTGGACGGCGCCGTCGACCCGTCGATCGTGAAGGTCGCCACATCCGCCGGCGCCGACAAGGTGATCACCCGCAGCGACAGCCTCCAGGACAACCTGTCCTACACGCCCTCCGCTGCCCGGCCGATCGGCGGCGGCACCACGGCCGTC
>NZ_JBEOXI010000478.1:0-3145 GCF_040296465.1 Streptomyces sp. NPDC002130 | reverse complement strand
GCGGTCGCCGGGCCGCTGGCCAAGTACGGCGAGGCGTACAAGCGGCTGCGGGCCGTGGCCGCCGAGCTCGACGAGATCACCACCCGGGCGCGGGAACGGGCCCAGGAGGCCGACCTGCTGCGCTTCGGCCTCGACGAGATCGCCGCCGTCGAGCCCCGGGCCGGTGAGGACGTGGAGCTGGCCGAGGAGGCCGAGCGGCTCGGGCACGCCGAGGCGCTGGCATCCGCCGCGGCGGCCGCGCACGCCGCTCTCGCGGGCAACCCGGAGGACCCGGAGGGCGTCGACGCCGGGACGCTCGTCGCGGGCGCCCAGCGGGCCCTGGACGCCGTCCGGTCGCACGACTCGGCGCTGGCCGCGCTCGCGGACCGCGTCGGGGAGATCGGGATCCTGCTGCGCGACGCGGCGGGCGACCTGGCGGGGTACGCCGACGACCTGGACGCCGATCCGCTGCGGCTCGCGGCCGTCGAGGAGCGGCGGGCCGCGCTCACCGGGCTGACCCGGAAGTACGGCGAGGACATCGCCGCCGTGCTGGCCTGGGCCGAGCAGAGTGCCGCGCGGCTCACCGAACTCGACGGCGACGACGAGCGGATCGGGGAGCTGACCGCCGAGCGGGACGCCCTGCGGTCCGAACTGGGCGGGCTGGCGCAGGCGCTGACGGACGCCCGGACGGAGGCCGCCGAGCGGTTCGCCGCCGCCGTGACCGCGGAGCTGGCCTCGCTCGCCATGCCGCACGCGCGCGTGTCCTTCGACATCCGGCAGACCGAGGACCCCGACGGCGTCGAGGTCGGCGGCCGTCCGGTCGCCTACGGTCCCGCGGGCGCCGACGAGGTCGAGCTGCTGCTGGCCCCGCACCCGGGCGCGCCGCCACGGCCGATCGCCAAGGGCGCGTCCGGCGGTGAGCTGTCGCGGGTGATGCTGGCCGTGGAGGTCGTGTTCGCGGGGACGGATCCCGTGCCGACGTACCTCTTCGACGAGGTCGACGCCGGGGTCGGCGGCAAGGCGGCGGTCGAGATCGGCCGGCGGCTCGCGCGGCTGGCGAAGACCGCACAGGTCGTGGTCGTGACACATCTGCCGCAGGTGGCCGCCTTCGCCGACCGGCAGTTGCTGGTCGAGAAGACCAACGACGGGTCCGTGACCCGCTCCGGCGTCAAGGTCCTCGAGGGCGAGGACCGGGTCCGGGAGCTGTCCCGTATGCTCGCCGGCCAGGAGGACTCCGAGACGGCCCGGGCACACGCGGAGGAGCTGCTCGCGGCGGCCAGAGCGGACGCCTAGTAGGGAGCGGCGCCACCGGCGGTGGTGCGGCAAGGGCCGGGCGGGTCGCCCGATTTCACTCGTGTGGGTGACCCGGCCCGGCGCACACCCCCGATGCCGCGCCCCGCTGTCACGTCGCGGGGGCTCCGGCGTTCCCGGAACCCCCGTATGTCCTGGCATCCTTGGCGGAGTACGCGTCGTGACCGCCCGACCCGAACCAGGAGCCCGGCCACGTGACCCCCGTGAGCAGCCACTCACCGCACGGCCAGTTGTCGCTGCGCACCGTGCAGGTGCTGGGCGGAGGCAATGCCGCCAGCAGTGCGCATGTGCGCTCGCTGGCCGCGGGGCTCGTCGCGCGGGGCGTGAAAGTCACGGTGTGCGCCCCTTACGAGGCCGATCGCGCCTATGACTTCAGCGGTGTCGGCGCCGACCACGTGCACGTGCCGCGCAGCAGCGACCCGGTGTCGGTGGCGGCCCTGCGGGCGGCCTGCGCGCACGCCGATCTGGTGCACGCGCACGGGCTGCACGCCTCCTTCCGTACCGTCCTCGCCCTCAGCGGGCGGCGTGTGCGCACACCGCTGGTGGTGACGTGGCACGACCGGGCGCACGCCGACGGGGCCCGTGCCCACATGCTGCGGGTGCTGGAGCGCAGGGTCGTGAAGGCGGCCACCGTGGTGCTGGGCACGACCTCACCGCTCGTGGACCGGGCCCGGCTCACCGGCGCGCGCGACGCCCGGCTCGCGGCCGTCGCGCTGCCCGGCCCCCGCAGCCCCCGCGAACCCGACGACCCCGACCGGCGGCGGCCCAAGGTGCGCGCCGAACTCGGCGCCATCGGCAGGCCGTTGCTGATGGCCGTCGGCTCCCTGGAACGGCACCGCGGGTACGACGTGCTGCTGGACGCCGCGCGCGCCTGGCGCCGGCTCGATCCCGTGCCGCTGGTCGTGATCGCCGGGGAAGGGCCGCTGCGCGGTGAACTCCAGGGCCGGATCGAGGAGGAGGGGCTGCCGGTCCGGCTCATCGGGCGGCGCGACGACATCACCGACCTGCTCGCAGCCGCCGACCTCGCCCTGCTGCCGAGCCGCTGGGAGGCCCGCTCCGTCCTCGCCCAGGAGGCCCTCCACGCGCGCGTGCCCCTCGTCGCCACGGAGGTCGGCGGCATCCCCGAACTCGTCGGCGACGCGGCCGAACTCGTCCCGTACGGCGACGCGAAGGCCCTCGCCGACGCCGTCGTACGGCTCCTCGACGACCCGGCGCGCCGGGAACTGCTGACGGCCAAGGGCGCCCGGCAGGCCGCCACCTGGCCGACCGAGGACGAGACGGTCGCCCAGGTCCTCAGCGTCTACGACGAGCTGACGCAACCCCGCCCGCTCGCCTAGAGACGCCCGGGGGCCCCTAGGGGACGTGCCTGCGGGCCCGCAGGGCCAGGCTCAGGGCCAGGACCGTCTGCGGGTCGTCGAGGTCCGTGCCCAGCAACTCCCCGATGCGGGCCAGGCGGTTGTACAGGGTCTGCCGGTTCAGGTGCAGCTCCCGGGCCGTCTCCGCCTTGCGTCCCGCGTGGGCGAGGTAGGTCGTGAGCGTGGGCAGCAACGGCGGCCGGGAACGGCGGTCGTGATCCAGCAGCGGGCCGAGGGCGCGGTCGACGAAGGCCGCCAGGTCCGGATGGTCGCGCAGCCGCCACAGCAGCAGGTCGATGTCGAGCCGGCGGGCGTCGTACCAGGGCCGCTCCGCAAGACCCTGGGCGGCCGTGGCCGTCTCGGCCGCGTGCCGCAGGCCCGAGGCCGCCGCCGGCCAGCCGCCGGCCATGCCCACGACCACCACGGGCGGCTGCCCGCCCGGCCGCGGTATCCCGGCCCGGTCCACACCGGCCCGCAGCGCCGCCGCGACCCGGTCCGCG
>NZ_JBEOXI010000477.1:0-3156 GCF_040296465.1 Streptomyces sp. NPDC002130 | reverse complement strand
CGATGCCCGCGGTGAAGGCGAGCAGCAGGAGCACCGCGGCCGCCAGCCCCAGGGGCGCCGTTCGCGGGGGCACTAGCAGCAGAAGTACCGCGACTTCTCCGGCGATCACCGCGGCGGCCGCCGCCCTCGACACCTTCCGAGGAAAGAGCCGCAGGTCAGTGATCGACCGGGCGAACGAGGCGAAGGCGGTCCTGCTGCGCACCTTTCCGGCGAGCGCCAGCAGAAAGACACCGAACAAGAGAATCCGGCATGCGAAAGCGACGTAGGTCATGCGCGAAGTCCTCGTATGTGGGGCACGGGAGCGGACGGCCCGGACGCGTGCCAGCGCCGCCCGCCCCGCACTCGTGTTCTGTCAGCAGCCGATGTAGCGGACGTTCTCGCACTTTCCGCACGAGGTCCGTCCGCCCACCACGTGACACAGGCGGTAGATCTTGCGCCAGTCGGCGGTGCAGTAGCAGTACTCCCACCAGCTGGTGTCCGCGGACGCGGACGCCTTCGGCACGAAACGCTCGAGCACCCGGTCGGCGACCTTGCTCAATGACGGCATCATGAGTTCCCCTCCTCCTTTCGGCAGACGGTACACACGCGCCATAGACCGGCCCGTACAGCGGACATACAGCGGCCGCCGGGCCCGCGCCGGTACGGGAGTCCGGGGCGGGGCCCGGGGCCGGCTCCTCAGCTTCCGGCCGGGGGCGCCACCGGGAGCGTCACGCTGCTGAGCCCGGTCCTTACGGTCATCCGCGTGCCGGGCGGGTGGCGCAGCGTGTAGTCGTGGTCGGTGGAGATCAGCACCACGCCGAGCCGGTGCCCCTTCTCGACGACGTAGTCCTGGGGCTGCATGGCCCAGCGCAGCCGGTACTCGCGGCCTTCGACGACCGGCGACGGCCGGGCGGCCGAGTCGCGGTCGCGGACGTCGAGCCAGCCCCGCGTCACGATCTTGAAATCGGTGGTCTCGGTGCGGTGCTTCGTCCGGTACGCGCAGCCGGTGTCGCCGGGGACGCCCTCGCCGTAGCAGACGAGCCGCGAGGTGTCCTGGACAGTGCCGGCGATGGCCCGGGTGGCGGTCCCGTAGTCGACGAACAGCGCCGTCGTATACGGGGATGTGCCGTCGAGCGAGGCCCGCACCGACATCTCGGGCGCGCCGTTGACGCGCAGGTCGCTCCGCAGGGGCGCGGTCGTCCAGGCGAGCCGGTGGGGATGCGCGGTGCCGGGATCGGCGACGAGCTGCTCGGCGCGCAGGGTGCGGCCGGCGTCGTGCAGCGTCCGCCCGGCCGGCCGGCCGGGCAGTGGTGAAAGGCCGCCGTCGGCGTTCAGGCGCAGCGTCAGACGCCTGGTGCCGGGCGCCGGCCAGGTGGACTGCTGCCGCCAGGTGAAGTCGGCCTGCTCGATGTCGACCGCGGGTTCGTCGAGGGCGCCGTTGTCCAGGCCGTACAGCCAGAAGTCGTACCACTGGTGCAGCTGCCGCAGCCATTCCTCCATGCGCAGCGGCATGGGGTTGCTGTTCCCGGCCTGGTGCAGCCACAGTTTGCGCGGGACGCCGTGCCGCCCGAGGGCCTCCCACAGTCGGGCGGTGTGCCGGGTCTTCACGTTCCAGTCGTTGAGACCGTGGACGAGGAAGACCCCGGCCTTGATCCTCCGAGCGTCGGGCAGGTAGTCCCGCTCGCGCCAGAAGGGGCTGTAGTGGGCCGGTCACCCGGCCCTGCCGGGCGGTGAGCCGGTCCAGGACGGGTTGCAGATCTCCCGGTCGGCACGGCTGTAGACGGCCTTGGCCAGGATGTCGGTGTCCTCGCCCTGGAAGCCGCCGGGTGCGACGACTCCGCCGTTGGCCCGGTCAGCGCTGTGGATCACGGAATGCCACCCCGATGTAGGCGCGGCCAGGCTTGTCGGCCCAGGTGGGATCCACGGCCGTTCCGTCGGGTCGGACGCACCAGGCGTGCGCGAGGGGGAAGTCGACGCCATCGGGGAGGGCGTGTCCCTCGGCGTAGACCAGGCCTGTGTGGCGGTGTTCGTAGGCGTACCTGGCGGCGTTGCTGTAGCAGTGGCGTGCCTGCGTACCCGTCCAGCTTGGCCCGGTCCCACACCCCGACCCGTACTGTCTGTCCGGCCGCGAGCGAGGTGACGAACTCCCGCTCCGCCGTGGTCAGGGTGCACGGCACCACCAAGTCCTACTCCCATGACTGGTGCTGCAGAGCCCGCGCGAACGACTGCCTGATCGACTTGCGCCGCCCTTTGTGCGCTGTGGTCGGGAAACCGTCCTGGTAGTACTTCAACTGGAAGATCCGCACCCTCGATCCGTGGGTGACCTTGATGTCGATGCCGTCGTCACCCAGGGCGTCGATCCAGGGCAGGTTCCAGGTGTCGACGGTGATCACCATGGCGTCGAAGCCGCCGTCCGGAACCCACCGGTGGGCGGCTGCTCGGCGTCGGCGGTGAGACGTAGACGTGGTCGTATCCGGTCGCGCTGAGGAAGCGGGTGGCCCTTTCGGTGACGGCGGGGCTGATGTCGAGGGTGGAGACGTGGCCGGCCGGGCCGATGAGTTCGGCCATGAGGGCGGCGTCGTAGCCGGAACCGATCGCCAGAACGCGGCGGCCGCGCTGGATGCGGGCGGCTTCGAGCATGTCGGCTTGCAGCCACGGCGCGGAGATGGAGCTGATCACCCGGCCGTCGGGCGCGCGTGGCGGGTGGGGATGATGTCGTCGGCGTCCGCCGCTTCCAACACGGCGTCGGGCGCTCGCGGCCGCCCGCGCGGTGGGCGCCGGGGTTGCCCTGCCCCGCCCCGGAGAGCCCTTCGAGCCCGCCGCCGAGAACGTCCCGTCCGAGCCGTGGTGGCGTGGGGTGGCGCTCGCCCCGGCGGGTGGCTTCCCGGCCGGGGAAGCCCTCGCCGACGCCACGATCAAGGCCGCGTCGGACACGGCAGCCATGGCCCAGGCCGACACGGTGAGTGACGGTGGTCGTGACGCAGGCAAGGGCGCCGAGGACGCCGAGACGCTCCCGGCCGGCTGACCCCGGACGTACGGCAGGCCGACGGCGAGGGCCGGGGAGCGTGTGGCTCCCCGGCCCCGCCAGGAGCGCTCCCGTCTGCATACGGGACGTCATGTCGGTGGCCGCGTTGCCGTTGTCGAACTGCCCCACCCCGATCCCGTACGGCCGTCCGT
>NZ_JBEOXI010000476.1:0-3193 GCF_040296465.1 Streptomyces sp. NPDC002130 | reverse complement strand
AGCCGCCTTGACGTATGCGACGGATCTGTTCGACGAATCGACCGTTCTGGAATTCGGTGATCGGCTGGTACGGACCTTCCGTGCGGTGACTGCTGATCCCACCGTAGCGGTGGGTGACGTTGACATCTTGGTCGATGGTGAACGAAACCTGCTGTCCCGCTTCAGCGCTGGCCAGATCGATGGTGGTGTGGATTCGACGTTGTCGGCGTGGTTCGATGATGCTGCTGCGCGGTTTGGTGATCGGGTTGCGGTGCGGTTCGGTGACGAGTCGTTGTCGTATGGTGAGTTGTCGGTGCGGGCGAATCGTTTGGCGCGCAGGTTGATTGCTCAGGGTTGTGGTCCGGAGTCGTTGGTGGCGGTGGCGTTGCCGCGGTCGGCGGATCTTGTGGTGGCGTTGTTGGCGGTGGTGAAGTCCGGTGCGGGGTATTTGCCGGTGGATCCGTCGTATCCGGCTGATCGTGTCGAGTTCATGTTGGCCGATGCTGCTCCGGTGGCTGCGATTTCGTGGTCCGGGCGTGAGTTGGTGTTGCCTGTTGGTTTGCCGGTGGTTGATGTCGACGCGGTGGATGTGTCGGAGTTCGATGGTTCGGTGGTGACGGATGCGGATCGTGTTGCGCCGTTGCGGTCTTCGAATGTTGCGTATGTGATTTACACGTCGGGTTCGACGGGTCGCCCGAAGGGTGTGCAGGTTCCGCACACGACGGTGGCGAAGTTGTTTGCGAATACCGAGGGTGTGTACGGGTTCGACGAATCCGATGTGTGGACGATGTTCCACAGTTATGCGTTCGACTTCTCGGTGTGGGAGTTGTGGGGTCCGCTGTTGTACGGCGGCACGTTGGTGGTTGTGGATTATGTGACGTCGCGGTCGCCGGAGCAGTTCTTGGAGTTGCTTGCTGCTGAGCGGGTGACGGTGCTCAATCAGACGCCGTCGGCGTTCTATCAGTTGGCCGAGGCTGATCGGTTGGCGTCGGAATCCGGTCGGGCCGCTGAGTTGTCGTTGCGGTGGGTTGTTTTCGGCGGCGAGGCGCTCGAGCTGCGTCGCTTGTCGGATTGGTACGGCCGCCGCGGTGATTCCGCGCCGACGTTGGTGAACATGTACGGCATCACGGAGACGACGGTGCATGTGAGCCATCGTGTGTTGGATGCTGCGATGGCGGCGGATGCGTCGGCGAGTGTTGTGGGTCAGGCTATTTCGGGTCTGCGGGTGTTCGTGTTGGATACGCGTTTGGCTCCGGTGCCGGTCGGTGTCGCGGGTGAGATGTATGTCGCTGGTGTGCAGTTGGCTCGGGGTTATCTGGGTCAGGCGGGGTTGACGTCGACGCGGTTTGTGGCGAATCCGTTCAATGCCGGCGAGGTGTTGTACCGCACGGGTGACGTCGCGTCGTGGAACAGTGCTGGTGATTTGGAGTATCTGGGTCGCGCGGATGATCAGGTGAAGATCCGTGGTTTCCGGATCGAGATCGGTGAGATCGAGTCTGCGGTGTTGGCGGATGTGTCGGTGGCGCAGACGGCGGTGGTTGTTCGTGAGGATTCTCCGGGTGATCAGCGGTTGGTGGCGTATGTGGTTCCGGCTGCGGGTGTGAGCGTGTCGGTTGACGATGTCCGCACCGGTGTGGGTTCGTTGTTGCCGGAGTACATGGTGCCGTCGGCGTTTGTGGTGTTGGATGCGATTCCGTTGACGGTGAACGGGAAGTTGGATCGTCGGGCGTTGCCGGTTCCGTCGTTGCAGGTTGCGGTGTTCCGTGCTCCGACGTCGGTGGTGGAAGAGGTTGTGGCGCAGACGTTTGCGGATGTTCTGGGCGTCGAGCGTGTTGGTTTGGATGATGATTTCTTCGCGCTCGGTGGTAATTCGCTGATTGCGACGCAGGTGACGTCTCGGTTGGGTCAGGCGTTGGATGCTTCGGTGTCGGTGCGGGAGTTGTTCGAGGCGTCGACCGTCGAAGGGCTTGCTGCCCGACTCGGTTCTCATGTCGGTGGTGGTTCGCGTGCGGCGTTGACTGCGCAGGTGCGTCCGGCGCAGGTGCCGTTGTCGTTTGCGCAGCAGCGCATGTGGTTCCTCAACCAATTGGACCGCGAATCGGCAGCTAACAACATTCCGATGGCGATCACTCTCACTGGCGAGTTGGATCAGGCGGCGTTGTACGACGCTGTCGTGGACGTGTTGAAGCGTCACGAGGTTCTGCGCACGGTCTACCCCGAGGTCGACGGCGTCGGCTACCAGCGGATCTTGCCGGTGGCGGCAGTTCCGGTGAATCTGGCTCCCGTGCAAATCGAAGCATCCGACATCGTGGCGGCGGTGACGGACTTCGTCACGTCAGGCTTCGACGTCACCGTTGAGGTTCCATTGCGGGCCAAGCTCTTCCAGCTCGCGGAGGACTCGTTTGTACTGGCGATAGTGATTCACCACATCGCCACCGACGGTTTCTCGATGGGTCCGTTGATCCGCGACGTGATGACCGCGTACTACGCCCGCTCACAGGGTCATGCCCCGACCTGGGCGCCGTTGTCGGTGCAGTATGCCGACTACGCGTTGTGGCAGCGCGAGGTTCTCGGTTCCGAGGGTGACACGGAATCCGTACTCGCAGAGCAGATCGGCTACTGGGCCAAAGCTCTCGACGGAGTTCCGGACCAGATCACCTTGCCCAGTGACCGCGCGCGTCCAGCCGTGTTCACCGGCCGGGGAGCCACCTACAGCTTCCCGATTTCCGCGGATGTTCACCGCGGACTGGCCGCTGTGGGTCGCGAGCACCAGGCATCGCTGTTCATGGTGATGCACTCGGCGTTGGCAACACTTCTTGCCCGGTTGTCCGGCACCACCGACATCGCAGTTGGCACCCCGGTCGCCGGTCGCGGTGAAGCGCAGCTCGACGATCTGATCGGCATGTTCGTCAACACCCTGGTGTTACGCACGGCCGTGAACCCAGGAGCAAGCTTCTCCGATTTGTTCGACCATGTGCGTGACATCGATCTGGGAGCTTTTGCCAACGCCGATGTGCCATTCGAGCGGCTTGTCGAAGTGCTCGACCCGGCACGATCCCAAGCGCACCACCCGTTGTTCCAAGTTGCGCTGTTCTTCCAGAACATGGCCGACGACGCACTGGAATTGCCCGGACTGCGTGTCTCCGGATTCGACGCGGGCGTCGACATCGCGAAGTTCGATTTGCAATTGACCGCAGCTCCACGGGAAAACGCG
>NZ_JBEOXI010000475.1:0-3194 GCF_040296465.1 Streptomyces sp. NPDC002130 | reverse complement strand
ACACGCTGGTCTTCGCCGGGTTCCTGCTGACGGGCGGGGCGCTGGGGGACCGGCTGGGCAACCGGCGGGTCTTCTGCTGGGGCGTGGCGGTGTTCGTCGAGAATGGTCGCGATCGGCTGCTTGATACCGATGTTGACGACCTCGTAGCCGTTGTTGCTCAAGATGATGTCGACCAGGTTCTTGCCGATGTCGTGAACGTCGCCCTTGACGGTCGCGATCACGATGCGACCCTTGCCGTCCTCGTCGCTCGCTTCCATGTGCGGTTCGAGGAATGCCACGGCAGCCTTCATGACCTCGGCGGACTGCAGAACGAACGGCAACTGCATCTGTCCGGAGCCGAACAGCTCGCCGACGGTCTTCATGCCCGAGAGCAAGGTCTCGTTGATGATGGCCAGCGGAGGCTTGATCGTCATCGCCTCGGTGAGGTCGTCGTCGAGGCCGTTGCGCTCGCCGTCGACGATGCGGCGTTCGAGCCGGTCGAACAACGGAAGTCCCGCCAGTTCCTGCGCACGGGACTCGCGCGCCGACGCAGCCGAGACACCCTCGAACAGAGCCATCAGCTTCTGCAGCGGGTCGTACCCCTCGCTACGACGGTCGTAGACCAGGTCGAGTGCGGTTTCACGCTGCTCGTCCGGAATTCGGGCCATCGGCAGAATCTTGGACGCGTGAACGATCGCCGTGTCCAGACCGGCCTCGGTGCACTCGTGCAGGAACACCGAGTTGAGGACCTGCCGTGCCGCCGGGTTCAAACCGAACGAAATGTTCGAGATACCCAGGGTGAAGTGCAGTTCCGGGTACGCAGCCTTGAGCTGACGGATCGCTTCGATGGTCTCGATGCCGTCGCGTCGCACCTCTTCCTGACCGGTGGAGATGGGGAAGGTCAAGGCGTCGACGATGATGTCGGACTCGGCGAGTCCCCAGTTTCCCTTGATGTCCTCGATCAGACGCTTGGCGATGGCGACCTTGGTCTCGGCTGTGCGAGCCTGGCCCTCTTCGTCGATGGTCAGGGCGACGACTGCCGCGCCGTGCTCCTTGACCAGAGTCATGATCTTGTGAAAACGCGATTCGGGGCCGGCGCCGTCCTCGTAGTTGACGGAGTTGACAGCGCAGCGGCCACCGAGGTGTTCGAGACCGGCCTGCAACACGGCAGGCTCGGTGGAGTCGAGCATGATCGGCAGCGTCGAGGACGTCGCCAGACGGCTGGCCAGTTCCGACATGTCGGCGGCACCGTCGCGGCCCACGTAGTCGACGTTGAGGTCGAGCATGTGTGCGCCGTCGCGGGTCTGGTCCTTGGCGATGTCCAGGCACTTCTGGTAGTCCGCGGAGAGCATTGCCTCGCGGAAAGCCTTGGAGCCGTTGGAGTTCGTGCGTTCACCGATCATCAGGATGCTGGCGTCCTGCTCGAACGGCACCGCCGAGTACAGCGAAGAGGTGCTCGGCTCGTGGATCGGCGTGCGCTGGGCCTTCTCGACCTGACGGACCGCGTCGGCGACCGCGCTGATGTGCTCGGGCGTCGTACCGCAGCAGCCGCCTACGAGGCCGAGTCCGAACTCGGAAACGAAACCACTGAGGGCTTCGGCCAATTCGTCGGCGGTCAGCGGGTACTCGGCGCCCTTGGGGCCGAGCTGCGGCAGACCGGCATTGGGCATGACCGACACCGGCAGCGTGGAGTACTTGGACAGATGACGGAGATGTTCGCTCATCTCGGCCGGCCCGGTGGCACAGTTCAGACCGATCATGTCGATACCGAGTGGCTCGAGGGGGTGCAATGAGATCCTCAACGACACCCGTCCCGACGTGCTCAAAGACATCCACCGTGCGTACTTCGCCGCTGGTGCCGATGCCGTCGAGACCAACACCTTCGGTTGCAACCTGCCCAACCTCGCCGACTACGACATCTCTCACCGGATCCGCGAACTCGCGGAAAAAGGCACTGCTCTCGCCCGTGAAGTAGCGGACGAGATGGGACCAGGCCGCGACGGCATGGCCCGATTCGTACTCGGCTCGATGGGACCGGGAACCAAGCTCCCCAGCCTGGGACACGCACCGTACGCAGTCCTGCGTGACGCGTACACCGAAGCTGCGCTCGGCATGATCGACGGTGGCGCCGACGCCATCCTCGTCGAAACCTGCCAGGACCTGCTTCAGGTGAAGGCTGCAATCCTCGGCAGTCAGCGCGCGATGGAGCAACTCGGACTGCGGTTGCCGATCATCACGCACGTGACGGTCGAGACAACCGGAACGATGCTCCTGGGCAGTGAGATCGGTGCGGCGCTGACGGCACTCGAGGCCGAGGAAGTCGTCCAGGGTGAGGTCCGCGGCTTGCAACATGGTGCCCATCGCTCCGTCGCCGATGACAACGCGCTGTTTCAGCGCATCAAGCAGGGCAGAGTTAAATGGGGCAGACAAGCCGCCGACAGCGGGCTCCGAGGAATCAACGGTGTTCGGATCCTTGGTCTCGAAACGGTTCAATGCATTTACCTAACAGGACGATTGCCATCGACACGTAGAAGGACCGCGAACCGTGCCCGCGGACGATGCGGGGCACAGCTCGCGACTGGAGCATGGTCGATGACGAAGCGGAGTAAGAAATGACGGTCAGATCAGTGGCCGTGAAGACCGGGTCGATACTTCAGATTGCTTTAGCGACCGTCAGTAGTACGCACGAGGCCTCCAGCGCTTCGAGAGAATGTCGAGCATTCGGGACGATCAACAGATCGCCGGATGATCCCTCCCAAGCATTCTCGGCTGCGCACAGGCGTACCCGGCCGGTGAGGACATAGACGGTCGCTTCCCCAGGGTTCTCGTGCTCGTCGAGTTTTTGGCCCTCTGCCAGCGCGATGACGGTTTGCCGCAGGACGTGTTCATGGCCGCCGTACACGGTACGAGCGCTACGGCCGCTCTTCGAGTTTTCCGCCTTGTCGGCGAGTTGGCGAGCTAGCGCTGTCAATGACATCTTTTCCACGATGTTCGCTTTCTTTGCGTTTATGCGGTGCTGGCCAGGCATTTCAATCGTTCTCCACTGGTCCGGCCATGAGGAGGGGAGTGGCGGCAAGTCCCGTCGTCGGAGTCGGAAGTGGCCGCGGGGTCGACACGACGGGCGCTGTCACTTCTGCGGCGCTCTTCGCAGCCGTCTGCACCATCGTCGCGCCCCTGGTGGCACTACTCGTTTCGGGCCGCAGACCCGCCATGGC
>NZ_JBEOXI010000474.1:0-3210 GCF_040296465.1 Streptomyces sp. NPDC002130 | reverse complement strand
GCTCGAGGGCAGACCGATCAGCCAGGTCAGCAGATTCCACAGGATCGCGCCGACCAGCCCCGCGAAGATCATGCCCGGGGAGACGAGGGTGTCGTCCACGATGCCGGCCGAGACGGTCCTGGCGACCTCGGTGGACAGGAAGGCGCCGACGACGTTGAGAACACCGCTGATCAGGACCGCCGTACGGGGTGCGAGCGCGCCGGTGGCGATGGACGTGGCCATCGCGTTCGCCGTGTCGTGGAAACCGTTGGTGAAGTCGAAGGCGAGTGCTGTGACGATGACGGCCGCCACGAGGAACGTGATGTGGTCCATTGCTGAATGCAAACAGCGCAGACCGATGGATGGGGACCGGTGCGGCGAGGGCCGGGTCGAGGTTCACGCAGGTGGCGGTGGGGCGTCCCTCTACGATCGCTCCCATGAGGATCAGATGGACGTACGCCTTCATCGACCGCCCGCGTGAGGCCTTCGGCGCCGCCTGCGACTTCTGGACGGTGGTCACGGACACCCGCCTGTCTGAAGTGCGCGGGGAGCACGACGAGTTCGTCACCCTGCTCCCCGAGGGCGCCGACGCGTGCGTGAAAGTGCAGGCGGTCGGCCCGGGTTCCGGCGGTGCGCACCTCGACTTCTGCGTGGACGACGTGGCGGAGTTCGCCGCCGCGGCGGTACGGCTCGGCGCGGGTGTGGTGGCCGACCTCGGGTCGCTCGTCGTGCTGCGTTCGCCCGGCGGGCAGTTGTTCTGCGCGGATCCCTGGCACGGTCAGTCGACGCGGCCGGGTGTGGTGCGGGGCAGCCGTCTCGACCAGGTGTGCGTTGACGTCCCGTCCTCGGCCTACGAGGGCGAGGTCGCCTTCTGGAGCGCGCTGCTCGACGGCTGGGAGTCGCTGCCGGGCGCCCTGCCCGAGTTCCATGTGGTCGAGCCGCCGCCCGGCCTGCCGGTCCGTCTGCTCCTGCAACGCCTCGGCGAGGGGCCGGCCTCGGCCCACCTCGACCTCGCCTGCGCGGACGTCACGGCGACCCGGGCACACCACGAGCGGCTCGGGGCCGCCTTCGTGGCCGGTTTCTCGGGCTGGACGGTGATGCGCGACCCGTCGGGCGGCACGTACTGCCTGACGACCCGGGATCCGGTGACGGGCGGGTCGCGCGGTCAGGGCACGTCGACGTAGGCGCAGGCGACGGCCCCGGCTTCCCCGGTGGTCGGGCAGGGCGGCAGGTCCGGTGGCTCGTCGGGGTCCGACCGCTGCCAGACGTACGGCCCTTGCGGCTCCGTGGAGTCCTGCATCCACAGCGTCAGTCCGCCCGCGACTGCCACGAGCAGCGCCCACCCGATCATCACCCGGCGCCACACCGTGCGGCGCCGCTCCCCCGGTACACCCATGCCTCACAGGCTAGTCACCCAACCGCGCCGCCCGGGCCCGGAGATAACGCTGCTCGGGCAGGCTGAGGGTCTGTGCCGCCGCCGACTCGTAGGCGGCCCGGGCGGCTTCGGGCTCGCCCGCGCGCTCCAGGAGGTGGCCTCGTACGGCGTCCAGGCGGTGACCCCTCAACTCGTCCGTGAGGGCCTCGACTTCGGCGAGGCCTGCGCGCGGGCCGTGGACCATGGCGACGGCGACCGCGCGGTTGAGGCGTTCGACCGGGCCGGGGACCAGGCCGGCCAGGATGTCGTAGAGGCCCAGGATCTCGGCCCAGTCCGTCGCCGCGGGCGAAGCTGCCTCGTCGTGCACGGCGGCGATCGCGGCCCGCAGCTGGAACGGCCCCGGGCGGCCCCGGGACAGGGCCCGGGTGACCAGTGCGACGCCCTCCTCGATCGCCGCCCGGTCCCAGCGGTCGCGGTCCTGCTCGTCGAGGGGGATCAGCTCGCCGTACGGTCCGCTGCGTGCGTCCCTCCGGGCGTCGGTGAGCAGCATCAGGGCGAGCAGCCCCGCCACCTCGCAGTCGCCGGGCAGCAGCCGGTGGACCGTGCGGGTCAGCCGCACGGCCTCGCCCGCGAGGTCGCGGCGTTGCAGCACGGCGCCGGAGGTGGCCGTGTAGCCCTCGTTGAAGATCAGGTAGAGGGTTTGCAGGACGGACGGCAGCCGCTGCTCCCAGTGATCCGGGCGGCCGAAGCGCACGCCCCGCACCTCCCGCTTGGCCCGGCTGATTCGCTGAGCCATCGTCGCCTCCGGGACCAGAAAAGCCCGCGCGATCTCCGCGGTGGTCAGACCGCCCACGGCACGCAGAGTCAGCGCGATCTGCGCGGGCGGCGACAGCTCCGGACGGCAGCACAGGAACAGCAGCGAGAGCGTGTCGTCCTCCCGGGGCGCCCGTTCCCCGGGCGGCGGGGCCGTGAAGGCGTCCCGGGGCGTGAGCGTGGCGGCCCGCTCCTCGCGCTGCCGCCGGGCCTGATCGCTGCGCAGGGCGTCGGTGAGCCGCCGCGAGGCGACCTTGATCAGCCAGCCGCGCGGATTGCCGGGGACGCCCGCTTCAGGCCATTGCCCGGCCGCCGCGAGCAGCGCCTCCTGAACGGCGTCCTCGGCGGCGTCGAAGTGCCCGTACCGTCTGACCAGCGCGCCGAGGACCTGCGGCGCGTTGCCGCGCAACAGGTCCTCGATCTCGGGCGCGTTCCTCACGGGTGTGTCCGTCGCCGCCGGCCGTCCGTCAGAGGTCCCCGGAGCCGTCCATGATCGGGCGGATCACGACCGGATGGGCGGGGGCACCGGCCGGCTGGGGGCAGCGGGAGACGCGGTCGGCGATCTCCGTGACCCGCTCCAGGCTCTCGCACTCCAGGACCCAGTAGCCGGCCAGCAGCTCCTTGGTCTCGCTGTACGGCCCGTCGGTGATCACGGCCTTGCCGTCGTCGCCGAGGGTGACGTGCCGCGTCTGTGCCGGCTCGGCAAGGCCCTGTGCGTCGACGAGCTCACCGCTCTCGGAAAGGTCGTCGTTGATGGCGCCCATGTAGGCGAACATGGTCTGCACCTCCTCCTCGCTCCAGGCCGGGGAGTCCGCCGACGCCTTGCCCCGCATGGCCTCGTAGTCCGCCTGCGTGCCCTGCACCATGACCAGGTACTTCATCAGTCGCTCCTTGGGCTCTCACCGCCCCGGTGGGCGGCTCTTCACAGGGGACGTCGGAGCCGGGCGGCGCATCTCGACACGGGCTCAGGAATTCTTCGCGACGGTTTCCCCGGGGGCCGTTTCGGGCCCGTCCGGGGTGGAGCCCTCGGGCGCCGCGGGGGC
>NZ_JBEOXI010000473.1:0-3250 GCF_040296465.1 Streptomyces sp. NPDC002130 | reverse complement strand
ATCATGCTCCGCACCCATCGCAAGGTTCAGGACAGCGGGGCACACGCCCCCGTAAGGGTTAGGAGGATCGTCATCGCCCTCGCCCTCCAGCCGGAACCGGACGTGGCCGCCCTGCGGGCCCGCACCGAGGCCTTGGCCGCCAAGCACCCGCTCTACCCGCACCTGTCCGACAACGGAGACGCCCGATGAGCCCCCGCACCCCCGGCGCCGAGCTCCCCGAACACCCCGACTGGCTCTGGCGCAACCCCGAGCCCAAGCGCTCCTACGACGTCGTCGTCGTGGGCGGCGGCGGACACGGCCTGGCCACCGCCCACTACCTGGCGAAGAACCACGGCATCACCAACGTCGCCGTGCTGGAGAAGGGCTGGCTGGCGGGCGGCAACATGGCCCGCAACACCACGATCATCCGCTCCAACTACCTCTGGGACGAGAGCGCCGGCATCTACGAGCACGCCCTCAAGCTGTGGGAGGGCCTGGCGGACGAGCTCGACTACCCGATCCTCTTCTCCCAGCGCGGTGTACTGAACCTCGCCCACAGCCTCCAGGACGTCCGCGACAGCGTGCGCCGCGTCGAGGCCAACCGTCTCAACGGCGTGGACGCCGAGTGGCTCGACGCGGACGGCGTCAAGGACGTCTGCCCGATCGTCAACACCTCCCCGGACGTGCGCTACCCCGTCCTGGGCGCCACCTATCAGCCGCGCGCGGGCATCGCCAAGCACGACCACGTCGCCTGGGGCCTGGCCCGCTCCGCCGACGCCGCCGGCATCGACATCATCCAGAACTGCGAGGTCACCGGCCTCGACGTGGTCGGCAACCGGGTGGTCGGAGTCCAGACCACCCGGGGCCCGATCGCCGCGGGCAAGGTGGCGCTCTGCTCGGCGGGCCACACCTCGGTCCTGGCGGCCATGGCGGGCATCGAACTCCCCGTGCAGAGCCACCCCTTGCAGGCGCTCGTGTCGGAGCTGCTGGAACCGGTCCATCCGACGGTCGTCATGTCCAACGCGGTCCACGTGTACGTCAGCCAGGCCCACAAGGGCGAGCTGGTCATGGGCGCGGGCATCGACGCGTACAACTCCTACACCCAGCGCGGCGCCTTCCACATCATCGAGGAGCAGATGGCGGCGGCCCTGGAACTCTTCCCGGTCTTCGCCCGCGCCCATGTCCTGCGCACCTGGGGCGGCATCGTCGACGTCAGCCCCGACGCCTCACCGATCATCGGCCTCAGCCCGGTGGACAACCTCTACCTCAACTGCGGCTGGGGAACCGGCGGTTTCAAGGCCACCCCCGGTGTCGGCTGGGTCTACGCCCACACCATCGCCCACGACACACCGCACCCGCTGAACGCCCCCTTCTCGCTCGACCGTTTCACCACCGGCGCGCTCGTCGACGAGCACGGCGCGGCCGCGGTGGCCCACTAGGACCACTGGAAGCTTTGGGAGCCGATCCATGCTGCTGATCCCCTGCCCGTGGTGCGGACCTCGCGACGAGGCCGAGTTCCACTACGGCGGCCAGGCCCATGTGCCGTACCCGGAGGCCCCGGCATCCCTCACCGACGAGGAGTGGGCCCGCTACCTCTTCTTCCGCGACAACCCGAGGGGCCCCTTCGCCGAGCGCTGGAGCCACGCCGCGGGCTGCCGCCGCTGGTTCAACGCCGTCCGGGACACGTCGACGAACGAGATCCTGACGGTGTACCGGGTGGGGGAGGAGCGACCGGCCGTTCTCGAGGCACGTGCGGCGCAGGTAGCCTGTCCGGCGTTTGAGGACGAGGCCGTCCAGGCCGAAGGGGGGCCTGGGGGCGCAGCCCCCAGCGGGGTGGAAGGGGCGGAGCCCCTTCACGAAGGGACGGGTAGGGGCGGCGGGGGCGAAACAACCCAGCCCTTCCGCCACCCCACCCGCGGCCGAATCCACCGCGACAAGCCTCTCACCTTCACCTTCGACGGCACCGAATACCAGGGCTGCAAGGGCGACACCCTCGCCTCCGCCCTTCTCGCCAACGGCGTCATCCAGACCGGCACCAGCATCAAACTGGGCCGCCCCCGCGGCATCTTCTCGGCCGGCGTCGAGGAACCCAACGCGGTCATCCAGATCGAGGAACCCTTCCCCGAGCCCATGCTCCCGGCCACCACCGTCGAGCTCTACGACGGCCTCGTCGCAACCAGCCTCCCCGGCCAGGGCCGCCTCGCCACCGAACCGGACCCGGCCCGCTACGACGCCGTGCACACCCACTGCGACCTCCTGGTCGTCGGCGCGGGCCCGGCCGGCCTCGCCGCAGCGTCAGCCGCCGCCCGCTCAGGGGCCCGCGTCATCCTCGCCGACGACCAGCCGGACCCCGGCGGCAGCCTCCTCGGCACCGGCGAACTCCTCGACTGGGTGAGCGAGACGACCGCCCGGCTCGACGCCGCCCCCGACGTACGGGTCCTGCGCCGCACCACGGTTTTCGGCTACTACGACGACAACCACCTGCTCGCCGTCGAGCGCCGCACCAACCACCTCGGCGCCGCGGCTCCCGAGAAGGTCTCCCGGGAACGCGTCCACCGCATCCGGGCCCGCCACGTCGTCCTCGCCACCGGCGCCCACGAACGCTCGCTGGCCTTCGCGGACAACGACCGCCCAGGCGTGATGCTGGCCGCTTCGGCCCGCGCCCACGTCAACCGCCACGGCGTCCTGCCCGGCCGCCACGCGGTCGTCTTCACCACCAACGACAGCGCCTACGCGGTGGCGCTGGACCTCGCCGCGGCGGGCGTCGCCATCGAGGCCGTGGTCGACACGCGTCCCGAGCCGGGGGAGTGGGCCGAGCGCACCCGCCGGGCCGGCATCGAGGTGCTGACGGGCCACGCCGTCACGGCCACGGAAGGTGCCCCCCGTCTCACCGCCGTCACGGTCGCCCCGTACGGGGAGACGACAGGGCGACGGGAGTTCGCCGCCGACCTGCTCCTGGTCTCCGGCGGCTGGAACCCGGTCGCGCACCTGTTCAGCCAGGCCGGCGGCAAGCTCCGCCACGACGAGGAGCTCGGCACCTTCGTCCCCGACACCTCCCGCCAGGCCGTCGAGGTCGCGGGCGCCGCGAGCGGCGTCCTCGACCTGGCCCGAGTCCTCGCGCAGGGGGCGGCCGCGGGAGCCCGCGCGATCGAGGCCGAGGGCTACAGCGCCGAGACGCCCCGCCTGCCGCAGGTGGCGACACAGCCGCAGACGCCGCCCATGCAGGTCTTCACCGTCCCCGGCCGGGAAGGCGCCCCGCGCTTCGTCGACC
>NZ_JBEOXI010000472.1:0-3255 GCF_040296465.1 Streptomyces sp. NPDC002130 | reverse complement strand
CGGCAATGGTCGGGGACGGTGTCAACGACGCCCCCGCCCTGGCCACCGCCGACTTGGGCATTGCCATGGGCGCGATGGGATCCGACGTGGCCATCGAGACCGCCGATGTTGCTCTGATGGGCGAAGACCTGCGGCACCTGCCGCAGGCGTTGGCGCACGCGCGCCGCTCCCGGACCATCATGCTGCAGAACGTCGGACTGTCGCTGGCGATCATCACCGTCCTGATGCCGTTGGCCTTGTTCGGGGTCCTCGGCCTGGCCGCCGTGGTCCTGGTGCACGAGGTCGCTGAGATCGTGGTCATCGCCAACGGTGTCCGGGCCGGCCGCGCGCAAGCCTTCCCCACCGGATCGGTACCCGCACCGGCGGGGAAGGTCGAGGCCCGCACGTGAGCGAATTAGCGGCTCGATCAATCCGCACAGGTAGCACGCGGCGGGTGATTCTCGTGGTCGTCGGTCTCGCTCTCATCGCGATCGCACTGTCGGCCGAACCCGTTGCGCGCCGTACCCTTTCCGGTGCACGCACCGTCGATATGGGATTGCTGCAACTGAAGTTGGCGTACAACAGCGGTGTCGCGTTCAGCATCGGCCAACAGCTTCCGGCCTGGATCATCCTCGCGGTCACCGCCGCCATCACTCTCGGCGTCGGAATTTACGCCTGGCGCACCGTCCCCACCGCTTCACTGGTGGGGACGGTGGGTTGGTCGGCGATCCTCGCCGGAGCTGCCTCCAACGTGGTCGACCGAGCCCTCGACGGGAAGGTCACCGACTACTTCCACACCGGCTGGTGGCCCACCTTCAATCTTGCCGATACCTACCTCACCTGTGGATTCATCCTGGTCGCCGTGTCGCTGCTGTTCGAATCCGCGCGCGGGTCCGAACGTGAGATTCAGCGTCCGCAATCCGTGTGACCTGATTCGAGCGAGGAGGGAGCCGGAGCGCTGTCGACAGGGAAGCAGTCCATCTCTGCGAACTTCTGCGGTTCGAGGTGGCGAAACCACGACGCCCCACTCGTCGAAAATTTCCGCGGTCCGCCTGTTTTCGGTCGAATGCGTTCGGATAGTTTGGGGGCTATGAAAATAAAGTTCGGCATGACAAACTTTGAGGTGTGACTCTTTTGACTGCCAGGAATGTCGATGCTTCGGTCGGGTGGCCATGAGCGCACCGTCGCGGCGACAATTGTTGATCGGTGGGGCGCTCGCCGGATCAGCCGGACTCATGATGAACGCAGGAAGAGTTGCGGGCGCATCGCCTACCGAGCATCCCGGAAACACCAACCCGGGTACCGCCGCACCTGACGGAGACGGCGGAGTCCGTCACGGCGGCACGAGCGGTGCGACCTTTCGGGCCGGTCAGCAGGTGAACCACACTGCCAACGGGTTTCATCCCACGGCAATGCTGCGTGACTTCGACTACGGGACGACTTCCGAATTGCCTGACGGTCGAACGCTACGCGAGTGGGAGATCTTCGCAGCCGACGAGGAGATCGAGGTAGCACCCGGAGTCTATTTTCCCGCGTGGACCTTCAACTCCCGCATTCCAGGTCCCGCCTTGAGATGCAGTGAGGGAGACCGGCTCCGGGTGCGGTTCGTCAACGGTTCCGCGCACCCTCACACGATGCACTTTCACGGAATCCATCCCGCTGACATGGACGGAATTCCCGGGGTAGGTCGGGGCATCATCGAGCCGGGCGAATCATTCACTTACGAATTCGATGCAACCCCTTTCGGATTGCATCTCTATCACTGCCACGTCAATCCACTTGCAGAGCACATTGCCCGCGGCATGTACGGCACATTCATCGTCGATCCAGCTCAGGGGCGCCCGGCGGCTGACGAAATGGTGATGGTGATGCACGGCTACAACACCACATTCGACGGGCAAGGAAACCAGCTCTACGCGGTCAACGGCATCCCGTTCCATCACATGCACGAACCGGTACAGGTGAAACGAGGCGAGCTGGTTCGCATCTACCTGGTCAACGTCCTCGAATACGATCCGATCAACAGCTTCCACGTGCACGGGAACTTCTTCGACTACTACCCGACCGGGACTCGGCTCGAGTCCAGCGAATTCACGGACACGATCATCCAGGCCCAAGGTCAGCGCGGAATATGCGAACTGCGCTTTCCCTACCTGGGCAAGTACATGTTCCACGCCCACAAGACCGAATTCGCCGATCTGGGCTGGATGGGATTCTTCGAGGTGACCGAATGACCGGCACCCCAGATCCTCCCTCTCCTACGAGCACTCATGAGAATTCCTTTGACACTGCGGGTTCCGCGCATACAGAGTCCGATCAAACAGGCGCATCTCGCACCGGCCTTTGGCTCCGAGGCGCCGCAGTACTCGCGATCATCGTCATCGCCCTGACTGCGCTGGCAATGCTCGCCGGACAAAGCCTCCCCGAACGCACCGGCCCACCGATCGAGAACATCTCCGTCGAACGAACGGCCCTCGAACCAGGCCGAATCACGTTGACGCTACGCAACACCGGCCCCGACGCGGTGACCGTCGCGCAAGTTGCCGTGAACGACACATTCGTCGATTTGGTAGGCGCTGCAGATCCCATCGGCAGACTCGAGTCCCAGACGATCACCCTCGACTACCCGTGGATCACCGGACAGCCGTACCTCGTCTCGATGCTCACCTCCACAGGGTTGGTCATCGAACACGAAATTCCCGCTGCCGTAGCAACTCCCGTCCCGGGAGTGGCGTTCTTCGGCTTGAGGCAGCAGGTGGAACAGTCGCGAACCCGGTAGTCATGGAGCGCATCAAGACGTCGACCGCGAAGGCCGTCCAGAGCGACGATATCGAATTGACCCGCGCACGTATGCAGTTGCTCATGCACGATCCCGCCGATGCAACCGAGGAATTGGTTCAGGCTCGTCACCGGATCTACCATCAGCCTGACTTTGTCGCCAACATCCACAACCTCCTTTCCTTGCAGGAGATGGAGGTTCGCCAGCGGAACCTGCTGCGCCCGGATCGAATGGCACTCATCAAGGCGCCCACTCTTGTGGTCTGGGGCCAGGAAAATCCGTTCGGTGATGTTCCGGAAGCGAAGAAGATGGCCGAGGATATTCCGGGCGCTCAGCTCGAACTCTACTCGGAGTGCGGTCACTGGCCGCAGCACGAGCAGGCAGAGAAGTACAACCCGCTGAGCCTCGAGTTCTTGGCAAAGGCGTCAGCCGGCGCGAAGGCATCTATCTGAGAAGTTCCTGCCAAATATACTGCTGCGTAATGGAGCCGGCCTCTC
>NZ_JBEOXI010000471.1:0-3257 GCF_040296465.1 Streptomyces sp. NPDC002130 | reverse complement strand
CCGCCCGTCCAATACAGCGAGTCCCACGTTGTGCCCCGTTGCTTCACGCAAGGCCGAAAGGTGGCGCCGCGCTGCTTCGCGGAGGTTTCGCTGCCGTGGAACAGATTCGCCGATCTCGAACAGGAGGAGGCCCAAGCGGTAGTTGGTTCCTTGCCGTTCGAGCAACCCGACTCGGACGAGATCGTCGACCATTCGATACACCGTTGTTTTGGCCATGCCTGTCCGTCGAACAAGCGCTGCTGCGCTGAGAACGCCTGAGCTGTCACGAAAAGTCTTCAGGATCTCGGTGGAACGACCAATTGCCGAAATCTCGCCGTCGGCCCGATGAATGGGACTCACCGAACTATTCTGTCTGCCTGATGCGCGATTGTCGAGGGCTTGATCACCTTCCTCTTCGGTGGCCTGTCCGGTGTGCTGCTGGCGAGCCCTCCGCTGGATTTTCAGGTCACGGATACTTACTTCGTTGTCGCCCATTTCCACTATGTGGTTTTCGGTACGGTCGTGTTCGCGACGTACGCCGGTATCTATTTCTGGTTCCCGAAGATGACCGGTCGCATGATGGACGAACGCCTGGGCAAGTGGCACTTCTGGACCACGTTCGTCGGCTTTCACATGACGTTCCTCGTCCAGCACTGGCTCGGTGCCGAAGGTATGCCCCGTCGTTACGCCGACTACCTACCCGCGGATGGATTCACCACCCTCAATACAGTCTCGACCATCGGATCCTTCATTCTCGGAGCCTCCACTCTCCCGTTCATCTGGAACGTCTTCAAGAGCTACAGATTCGGCGAAGTGGTCACCGTCGACGATCCGTGGGGCTACGGAAACTCGCTGGAGTGGGCGACCACTTGCCCGCCGCCGCGGCACAACTTCACGGAGTTGCCGCGCATTCGTAGCGAGCGTCCGGCCTTCGAGTTGCACTACCCGCACATGGTGGCTCGGATGCGGGCAGAAGCACACGTCGGGGTCGGTCATCGGCCGGAGACGACCTCAGAATCGGAGAAGGTACTTACCGGCATGCCCGACGATGACGAGAAGAAGTAGTTCGGCGACGAAGTCCGATGGGAAAGCCAATGTCAACACGAACAATGCCAGTGGTCATCGTCCCGGCAACAGATGCCGCTGCCGCCCTACTGACGGACTGGTTGATCCGAGACGTACTGCCCACCGCTCTCGACGGCGGAGTGGCGAACCATGCCGCTGACCACTTGCGGACCTTGCCGCCGATATCTCGTCGCCACGTCCGACACCCCCGCAAACTTCGGGTCCACACCCGCCGGGTCGGCGAAGCAATCGCGACAATCGAGAACCATCTCCACACCGTCGCGGTTTCCGTCGACGCAGAACGGACCTTCACGCCTTCGATCACGGTCCTTCCCGACCCCGTGCTGAACGCCGCAGCCAGTATCAGTGGTGCCGTGATGGATATCGGGAGTTCCGCGGCGGCATTGGCCAATCGTGCACTCCTTCTGGCTCCGACGACAATCGAGTCGCCGGAAGCGGCGCTCACGACCCAATCGAGGGTAACCGAATCCTATTACGCACTCCTTGCGCGGCTGTGGCACAGCGATTTTCACGCGAGCATCGTCATCCCTCCACCGACCGAACCCTGAGCGCTCCTCGCTTCGGTGTGCTTTTACGAGGGGGGGCACACCGAAGCGAGATTATTCGACACTCATCCTCAGTCGTACGCCTTGGATTCGACGACAATCAGGCGGCACGACAAAGGGGGTGACTACTTCTTCGGAGGGATCGCTCTCTTCGCGGCAAAGGCGGCCCTCTGAATCTGGCTGGTCAGTTTTCCACCGGTTTTGGTTTCGGCCGCAGCGGCGGTTTTGTCGATTGCATTTTCGATCTTGTCCGCGTTCTTCGAGGCGGCCTCCATGCCTTTGTCGACCAGCGCTTTCGCTGCACCCGTGAGTTTCATGTTCGTCTCCTTCTCCTGGCCTCAATTGCCGATGTGCCCGTGGATTGCCGAGCTAAAAACTAAGATCCATAGTAGTTGCGTTGAGCGTGGCTGATCGTGCACCTGCCGAGTTCGGCGGCGGTGGCCCTTTTGCGTCAGACCCTCAGATCAACGTCGACCAATAAGTCCAGAATGCGCTGAGAATCATGCTCGCGACGGACAAGATCCAGATGGTAGGCACGAGAGTGTGATTCTGGGCGCCGACCGTCACGATTCTCGTCACGGGTCGAGAGGAGGCTGAGGCGCTGCGGGTGCAAAGGTGCAAAGAGGCATACCAGAGTGCTGTGATCGTCACCACCCACACGACCATGCAGTACGGGCACAGCGCCTGGATTCTGTACAAGCTTTGGAATATCAGCCAGTGGACCAGTACCGCGCCGGCGAACAATCCGATGACGAGAGACCGCCAATACCATTGAGGAAGTCCGCTTTTCGCGGAAAGCGTTACGATTCCCGTGGTCAGCAAGACGGTGAATGCCACCACGCCGAGGATCGAGTTCGGAAAACCGAAGACCGACGCCTGGGGAGAACTCATCACCGATCCGCAGCTGAGGACGGGGTTGATGCTGCAGGACGGACGATACGAGGGATCGGAGAGAAGTCGAAACTTCTCGATCGTCAGTATCAGAGACGCGATCAATCCGAGCACGCCAGCACCTGAGAGGATCCAACCGATCGCGTAGGAAGAACACGCTGCAGGGAAGGAACCAGCAGTGCGAGCCCCCCTGGTATCGGTCCGGGTGCCACCCGTTGACGTCATCGGGCCAGCGCTGCGTCGATGCGCCCGGTGAGCTCCTCGTATGTGGGCATGGCTGGCAACTGGACGCCGTCGAGGAAAAGTGTCGGCGTGCCCTGCACCCCCAAGTCGATCCCTTCGTTGAAGTCTCGTTCAACCCGCTCGGCAACAGTGGGATCCTTCAGATCCGCTTCGAAGGTAGCCATGTCGAGCCCCAGATCCTGTGCGAACGTACGAAAGAGGGGTTCTTGAGATTCGGACGATTCACCCCACTCGGTCTGTGTGTCGTACATGCGCTGATACATCTCGACGAACTTCCCTTGCCGAGAAGCTGCCTCGACCACTCGCGCTGCGAGTCCGCTGTTCGTGTGGCTGGGGATAGGGAAGTACCGCACGCCAAAGGTAATGCGGTCCGCGTACTCGGTACGTATCCGTTCCATCGTGGGATACATAGCCAGGCATGCCTCGCACACCTCGCCCCGCACCTGCCCCACCAGCAGGCACCGGGACGGGTCCGAAGCACAGGTCGCTGTCGGCTCGCCTGCCGGATCCGGC
>NZ_JBEOXI010000470.1:0-3274 GCF_040296465.1 Streptomyces sp. NPDC002130 | reverse complement strand
GGCCGGCCAAGTAGATGTTCATGTTGTAGCCGGTCCACATCCAGGTCATCAGCAGCGCGATGACCAGCTTGATCAGCCACTGATACACCGGTGTCTTAGAACAAACCCCGAACTGCAGCAGTACGCACTCCGCCAAGCCGGAGCGATCTGTATCTTCACCGACTGCGAATCCGGCTCGAAAACGCAGCGACCCCAGCTCGCCGAACGCCTGAGCTACCTACGCGGGAATGGCGGTGTCGTCCTCGTGGTCTGAACTCGACAGGCTCGGACGATCCGTTTGTCGCCTCATCGGCACGTCCACATTCTTTGCGAACACTGCTCCGTATTCCGTTCTTTCGCAGAAGGATTCGGCACAACCACCGGCGGGGTCGTGAATTCTTCTCCCGCATCATGGCCGCTCTCGCCCAAAGGTGGGCACCACATGATCGTCGAATGCGCTCACGCCGGCCTCGAAGCCGTCCGGCGCCAAAGCCGACACGGTGCCCGCCCAACCGTCATGACACCCGAACGTACCGAACGGGCCCGCTCCCTCTGTGAGCAAGGCAAGAGTCTCGACGCTATCGCCTCCATGCGGGGTGTCGGCAGATCTTCGATCAGCAGAGCGCGTTGACTTCCTCTGGTGGTAGCGGACTTTCACAAATCTGGCGAGAGCACACATGATCGGTGCCGGTCGACTACTCGGTGATGATTGCCCGTCAGCTTTGTCGAGTGTCGGGGTGGGGCGGTATGGAACCGTGGATCGAACCTGGTTGCACCCCTTCGACAGCCGATTCGGTGTCAATCTGGCTTTCCGCTGATCTGTTTGACCTGCTTCGTGAGGTCGCCGAGTGTCATCGCCACTCCAGAAAACGTTTCGGAGTTCTCGCGACGTGGCGGTGGTAGCCGGCCGATGAGATCGGGTTGGTAGGTGTGGGGGAGTGCTGCTCCCGGACTGTCCGCACGCGCCCGGGTTGCTAGTTGGTATCGACCGGGAATCCGACCAGGTGCATACCGGTAATGCGGTTTATGGTGGGAAGTGCGAGGCCGCACGGATATTGACCGCGCACGAAAAGGGCTGTCTGGGTTGTGTGCTCAACGCAGATGGCATCCCACCGCCCCGGCTCGACGTGCAGGGCCGGGGTCCTGGGGGTGTGCGGTCGTTGAAATCGCCGCAGCTGCCTTGTTCGTGCCAAACCATCCATCCGATTCGAGAGCTGTTGCAAGTCAGCATGAGTCGGTCGGAACGTTTCGTCGGACCTCCGTATCGCGGCGAGTCCGCTGCGGCGGCCGATGGGTCCCTGGGGCGGGAAAGTGGAGGCCTGTGTCGACCGGACGACTCTTGAGTGGATGATCGTCGATAAGTAGCGGGTGTGTGAGCAGTGCCCATTGGCATACCAACCTCTTCCGGCGGCGGAGTGCGGGTCCTGCGGAGGTCGGGGGTGTGCAGGCTGGGATGGCGGTACGCGCAAGGCTTCGAGCATGCCGAGGGAATGCTGATGGTGCTGCACGGTATCAGTGAGGATCGAGGTGTTTGAGGTGTTTGAGGTGTTCGAGGTGTTCGTCGAGCAGTCTCGGCAATGCAGTATTCGGCTGACGGTGCTCGCGGCCGAGGTGGTGGATACGCTCCCCACGCGGTAGAAGTAGGTGAGGGGTGCAGGGGAGGAATGTGAGGGCGATGCAGGTGGACTGGTTCGTGTCGGTGCGGGACGAGGAAACCGGTGTCCACCGCTACCGCGGCGGTGCAGGGTTCGACCGTGCGTCGGTGATCGAGCAGGTGATTCGCGCGGGGCGGGACATCGCTTGCCGTGAGGACGGTGCGGTCGTCGGTGTCGTCGGCGAGGTTGTCATCGACGGCACTGCAGTGGGCGCGATCGCTTTCGGGGACCGCGCCGTCAGTGATGAGGAGCTTTGCCGCGAGATCGGTATGCAGTTCGACAGGGTTCGGTCCTCTTCCGGCTTTCGATGGGACGGTAGGTGATCGCGGAGTGGGATGCTTCCCACTGATGTGGGCCTCGTGGGGTTAGGGTGGATGTCAGTTCTTCGTCATGGCTGTGGCAACGGGCTGGTCATGGCTGTGGCAACGGGCTGTCTTTTACCTTGTGCTGTCTGCATGGGGCCTCGATGAGTAGGACTGCACTGTGCCGTTGACGAAGAAGTTCTCGGAAATGTACGACGACGCGCTGACCGCGTTGGCTGCGGCGTCGCAGCGGCCCGCTGCTGTGGTGAATGTGGACGGGCAGTACGCCATTCGTGTGGATCTCGAGTACAACCGCTACGTGTTGGCCACCAATTCTGCGCGAGGGTTGTGGGACGAGCCCGATGCGAGCGGTTCGTGGTGGGTGCACATCGTGCAGACCGGTGACGACAATACGGAAACTTCGCTCGCGCAGGCGCAGAAGCCGTGGCTTATCGACGCGTTCGATGCGGCGATCGACCAGCTCGAATCGGAGGGGCATGTGATCGCTGCCGATGCGGATTTCGGCGCCATCGCTCACGCCGACGCGGGGTCACCGCCTTCCGGGACGCGCTCGGAAGGCGATTCCTCCGCGGGCATCCCACTGAGCTGAGCGATCTGTTCGGCCAGGATCCCGTTCCGGTTTTCCAGGTCGAGGATGACACCGATCGCAGTCAGGTTGATGCCGTCGGCGATCAACGCGCTGATACGTGTCAACGTGGCCAGGTCTGCTTCGCTGTAGCGGCGGGTTCCCCCGCCCGTGCGGGCTGGGGTGAGCAGTCCGCGCCGCTCGTACAGTCTCAATGTTTGCGGGCCGACGCCGGACAGTTCCGACATCACGGAAATCCCGTACACCCCACGGCGGTCGTAGGCAGCATGGACGTGCGCTGCATCTGTCACTGCCACAGCACTACTCCCTCAGCCCAACCGGATATCACTCGACTTTAACACGGCTCATCACTATCCCTTCGCCGGCCGATGCTGCAAATCTGATGGTCAGCACTGCAGATTTTCGCGCAACCGAACATAGTCACGGCTAGAACGTACCCGCCCGGTAAGAACGGAAACTCGCCTGAATGTGCAGGTGAGCCCAAGGGGAGATTGCTCACGGCGCCTTCGACCCTGCTTTCCCTGCCGCTCTAATTGTCGCTTATCTGCATCAGTTGGTATAGATTTACGACATCGGAACAGACAGCTGTGTGTGAGCATGTGGACCCCGGGAGTGTGAATGACAACTGCCATGACCTCCTCATATGACGTCGGGCGGACTTCTGCGCAGCGGCGATCGCCGATCACGACCCCTGTCGCCTCCCGAGGTTGGTGGCGGCGGGTGACGCTCGA
>NZ_JBEOXI010000469.1:0-3303 GCF_040296465.1 Streptomyces sp. NPDC002130 | reverse complement strand
CGACCCGGCCCTCGCGCAGCACCAGCACGCGGTCGGCGAGGCCGAGCACCTCGGGCACCTCGCTGGAGACCAGCAGGACGGCGAGGCCTTCGTCGGCGAGCCGGCGGATGACCGCGTAGAGCTCGGCGCGGGCGCCGACGTCGACGCCGCGGGTGGGTTCGTCGAGCAGCAGCACCTTGCAGCCGCGCAGCAGCCAGCGGGCCAGGACGGCCTTCTGCTGGTTGCCGCCGGACAGGGTGCGCACGGGCACGGACGGGTTGTCCGGCCTGAGTGACAGTTCGCGGGTGGCGGCCCGGGCGGCGCCGAGTTCGGCGCCCCGGTCGATCCAGCCGCCGCGCGAGAAGCGGGACATGGAGGAGACCGACACGTTGCGGGTGACGGACTCCAGCATCAGTAGGGCCTGCGCCTTGCGTTCCTCGGGGGCGAGTCCGAGTCCGGCCCGGACGGCGGCCCGGACGCTGCCCGGCCGCAGCGCCCGTCCATCGACCGTGACCTGGCCGGCGGTCGGTTTGCGGGCGCCGTAGACGGTCTCCAGGATCTCGGAGCGGCCCGAGCCGACGAGTCCGGCGAGGCCGACGATCTCGCCCGGGCGGACCTCCAGGTCGAGCGGCTCGAACTCCCCTTGCCGGGACAACCCTTGAACCTTGAGTACGGGCTCGGCGACCGGCGGGGAGACGGGCCGGTCCGGGAAGACGTACTCCACGTTGCGGCCCGTCATCAGTGCGACGACCTCGCGGGTCGGGGTCGACTTCGCGGGGAGCCCGTGCGCGACGGCCCGTCCGTCCTTGAGCACCGTCACCCGGTCACCGATACGGCGGATCTCCTCCAGGCGGTGCGAGATGTAGACGACGGCGACTCCGGCCGTGGTCAGGTCGCCGACGATGCGGAAGAGGTTGTCGACCTCGTCCGGGTCGAGGGCGGCGGACGGCTCGTCCATCACGATGAGCCGCACGTCGTGGGAGAGCGCCCGCGCCATGGACACGATCTGCTGCTGCGCCGCCGACAGCTCCCCCACGAGCCGGGCCGGATCGATCTCGGCATGCCCAAGTCGACTCAGCAGGGCGGCCGTTGAAGCCCTGGCCGTCTTCCCACGGACGACGAACCCCGCGGCGGTCGGCTCATGCCCGAGATGGACGTTCTCGGCGACCGACAGATGTTCCACCAGGTCGAGTTCCTGGTAGATGGTGGCGATGCCGAGGCGCATGGCGGCGATCGGCGAGCGGAGCGTGACCTCCTCCCCGCGCCAGCGGAGCCCGCCGGTGTCGGGCTGGTGGGCGCCGGCCAGCACCTTGATGAGGGTGGATTTGCCGGCCCCGTTCTGGCCGAGCAGGCAGTGCACCTCGCCGGCCTGGACGTCGAGGTCGACGCCGTCGAGGGCCCGGACTCCGGGGAACGACTTGGTGATGCCGGACATGCTGAGCAGCGGTGGTTCTGGTGCCATGAGGTCCCCTTGGCGGGCGTGCGGGCCGGTTTCAGGGCAGGGCGAAGCAGGACGCGGTGCTGGTACGCGGTACTGAACTCAGTGCTTACGCGGGTGAGAAGAGGTGATCGCTGATGAGCCGGGCCGCGCCGATCACTCCGGCGGTGGGGCCCAACTCGCCCAGGACGATGGGCAGGTTGCCGGTCGCCAGCGGCAGCGACTGGCGGTAGACCTGGGTGCGGATCGCGGCGAGCAGGGTGTGGCCGAGGCCGGTGACCCCGCCGCCGATCACCACCAGGCCCGGGTTGAAGAAGCTGACCAGGCCGGCGATGACCTGGCCGGTGCGGTTGCCGCCCTCGCGGATCAGGTCGAGGGCGGTGGCGTCACCGGCGGCGGCCGCGGCGGCGACGTCGACGGCGGTGAGGCCGCCGTTCGTCTCCAGCCGCGAGGCCAGTTCGGCCGAAAGCCCCTGCTGGGCGGCTTCCACGGCGTCGCGGGCCAGGGCCGCCCCGCTGAAGTGGGCTTCCAGGCAGCCCCGGTTGCCGCAGGCGCAGGGGCGGCCGTCGGGGACGGCCTGGATGTGCCCGATGTCGCCGGCGCTGCCCGTCGTACCGCGGTAGACCTCACCGCCGACGACGATGCCGCAGCCGATGCCGGTGCCGATCTTGACGCAGAGGAAGTCGGCGACGGTGCGGGCGACGCCCGCGTGCTGCTCCCCCATCGCCATGAGGTTCACGTCGTTGTCGACCATGACCGGGCAGCCGAGTTCCTGGCTGAGCGCCTCCCGCACGGGGAAGCCGTCCCAGCCGGGCATGATCGGCGGTGCCACCGGGATGCCCTCGGGGAAGCGGACCGGGCCCGGGACGCCGATGCCGGCGCCGTCGAACCCTTCCGCGAGCCCGGAGGCCCTCAGTTTCGCGGCCATGGCGAGGACCTGCTCGAAGACCGCGACGGGGCCTTCGCGCACGTCCATGGGCTGGTTGAGGTGTCCGAGGGTCTCCAGTTCGGCGTTGGTGACGGCGACGTCGACCGAGGTCGCGCCGATGTCGACGCCGAGGAAGCGCAGCTCGGGGTTGAGCCGGATGTTGTGGGAGCGGCGGCCGCCGCGCGAGGCGGCGAGTCCGTCGGCCACGACCAGCCCGGTCTCCAGCAGCCGGTCCACCTCCACGGCCAGCTTCGACCGCGAGAGGTCGACCTGGTCGCCCAGCTGGGCACGGGAGTTGGGGCCGCCGTCACGCAACAGCTTGAGCAGTCGGGCCTGGTGGGCGTTTCCGGGTCGTGCGGTCATGCGTCTCACGAGCCCCTCCCCGCCTCGGTCGGCCTGTCCGCGCCGGTTTCCCGCCACCGCGGTGGCTTGCTTTCGGAGGGAACGTAGCAGCGGCTGCCGGAGGTGGGAAGAAGTCGCGCAGGAATTGCCCCCTACTTTTTCCACTCAGTGGACAAAGGAGCGGTGACGAATGCCCCGCCTTGCAGAGCAAGGCAGGGCGGGCCGAGGTACTACGAACGCGCTGCGGCGCTACGCACGCGAACGCGCGTGGTACGAGCGCCGCGTGTGCTCGGTGTGTGCGCGCATCAGCTGCGTGGCGCGCTGTTCGTCCCGGTCGGCGACCGCGGCGATCAGTTCGCGGTGCTCGATCCAGGACTGGTGCCCGCGCCGACGGGCCACCGGCGTGTAGTACCAGCGCACGCGCCGGTCGACCTGGGCGGCGAGTTCGGCGAGGACCGCGTTGCCGGCGAGCTCCATGATCTTGGCGTGGAAGCGGGCGTTCATGGCGACGGCCCCGTCCACGTCGTCGGCCTCGACGGCCTTCTCGCCTCGCTGATCGGGCAGGGCGGGGTCCGCATGAACCCGCTGAACATGGCGTCGGTCTCGGCAACGGTCA
>NZ_JBEOXI010000468.1:0-3325 GCF_040296465.1 Streptomyces sp. NPDC002130 | reverse complement strand
CGTGAAGCTGACCACGCTCCGCCCCGAGCAGGCCGAGTACATCGGCGTGAAGGTCGAGGGCCCCTTCAAGCCCGACCACTACCGCTACTGAGCCGAGCAGCACCACTGCCGGCCGGTAACCGGTCAGATCCCCGAGGCAGGCCCCCGCACCCCCGTGCCGGGGGCCTGCCCCGTTCGCCCGGCCAGGCGACCGGCCCAGCCCGTCAGGATCCAGGACCCCCATGCCCCGCGGCCGCTATTCGCTCCACGATCCGCACGACCACACCCCCCTCGCAGACGAACACTTCCAATGCGCCCCCGGCCCCTCCGGCTGGCGCTACGTCTCCCAGCTGACCACCCCCGCAGGCGATCACCACGGCTCCGTCGACCTCACCCTCGACGAACTGGGCCGACCCATCCGCCTCGAACTCCACGCCGCCGCCTGGCAGGTCCGCGGCGCAGCCCTCGACGGCGTCACCTGGGTCCGCACCGACCCCACCGGGACCGAGGCCACGGAAGGCAATGTGCGCGCCCACGCCTTCACCGGCACCTCCCCGGCATTCCTCGTCGCCACCGCCCGTCTCCTGCGCCTCACCCCCTCCACAGCGGCCACCCGCGTACGCCTCGTCGCCTTCACGGACCCGGTCCTCGCCCCCCGCACCGTGGACCAGTCCTGGGCCTTGCTGAAAAGCGAAGCACACGCCACTGACAACGGCCCCCTGACCGTGGACGAATACCAGGTCACAGCCCTGGACACAGGCGAGCAGCACACCGTGCACATCGCCGGGGACGTGGTGCTCGCGGCCCCCGGCATCGAGCTCGAAGACCTGGAATCACCACCGTCGGTGTTCACCTGAGCAGGCAGCTGCGTTCCGCCGGCGCTGCCTGCCCCGCCCTGTACTACGCCGGAGGCACGAACCCGGTGCGGGGCCGCTCGCCGGCCGGAACCGCCGGTGGCACCGGCGCTGCCGGCCGCTCACCGTCGGACGGCTCGGACCCCGCCCCGGGCGCCCCAGCGGGCGGTCGGAAACCGGCCGCGGCGCCGTCCACGGCTGGAGCATCGGCCGCGGCGACCGGTCCGGCAGGCGCCGGAGCAGCGGACGTGGCCGCCCGGGCCGCCTCGCCCCCGAAAGCCCGCCGGGCCTCCCGCGCCTGCCGTTCCTGTACGACCGCCGCCAGGTACGCCGCCGGCGGCACACCGTGGGGCACCGGAGCGCCCGTACGCTCTGCCAAATCCGACGCCAGCCGCTCCGCCATCGACCAGCCCACCTGCGGATCCAGCTGCTGCATGCGCGTCAGGTACTGCCGGACCGCGAGCCACAAGCCATCGGGCACCGCCGACAGATCGAGCTCCGCGAACCGCCCGGACAGCCAGGGCGGAGGAGGCGGAACAAAACCGGTCCGCGCGACCGGAATCCGCTCCCGCACGACGAGCGTCCCCGCGAACACGTCTCCCAGCCGCCGCCCACGCGCCGACACGAACGAGGCGATGCAGGCGACGATCCCGAAGGTCATGAGGATCTCGATCACCCCGATCAAGCCTCTCACCAGCGCATGCCGGAACCGGATGGGGCCTCCGTCGTCCCGCACCACACGCAGACCGCACGCCATCTTCCCGAGCGACCGCCCGTGACTGAGCGTCTCCACCGCGATCGGCCCGCCCACCAGCACGAGGACGAACGACGCGATGGACAGCGCCGTCTGCGCCGCCTCGTCGAGGGAGGCCGTGGAAGTGACCAGCACGATGGTCACCGCGACGTAGACCGCCATGGCCGCCACCAGATCGAGCAGCACGGCCAGCGCCCTGCTGGGCAGCCTCGCGGGGCGCAGCTCCAACGCCACAGCCTCGCCCGTCACCAGCTCACTCACGCCCGCCGTCCTTCCCCTGCCCTGCCCCCGACAGGGCCAGTCTGCCAAGCTGAGGGCGCATCGCACCGTAGTACGACAAGCTGATCCACGACGAGCCTCCGACGACCAGCCGAGGAGCAGGCACACCGATGGACCTCGACGTCTTCGTCTCCGCCCACCGAGCGGAGTGGGACCGCCTCGAAGCCCTCCTCCGCCGCCAGCGCCGCCTCGACGGCGCGGAGGCCGACGAACTCGTCACCCTCTACCAGCGCACCGCGACGCACCTCTCCCTGATCCAGTCCAGTGCCCCCGACCCGCAGCTGACCGGTCGGCTCAGCCAACTCGTGGCACGCGCGCGCAGTGCCGTGACGGGCACCCGACGCGCCTCCTGGCGCGACGTCACACGCTTCCTCACCCACGGTTTCCCTGCGGCCGTCTACAAGTCACGGCACTGGTGGGTGCCCACCGCGCTGCTGTCCACGGCCGTCGCCGCCCTCCTGGGCTGGTGGATCGGCACCCATCCCGAGGTACAGGCCTCCATCGCGGCTCCAGGCGAACTGAGGGAGCTCACCCGCCCCGGCGGCCAGTACGAGACGTACTACTCCAGCCATCCGGCCGCCAGCTTCGCCGCCCAGGTCTGGACGAACAACGCCTGGGCCGCAGCCCTGTGCCTCATCCTCGGGGTCTTCCTCGGACTCCCGGTCCTCTGGATCCTCTTCCAGAACATGCTCAATCTCGGCGTCGGCGTGGGCCTGATGTCCTCGGCCGGCCGCCTCGACACGTTCCTCGGCCTGGTCCTCCCGCACGGCCTCCTGGAGCTGACCGCCGTCTTCGTCGCAGCCGGCACGGGCCTGCGCCTCGGCTGGACACTCATCGACCCCGGCCCGCGGACGCGGCGCACGGCGCTCGCGGAGGAAGGCCGAGCCGCCATAGGCATGGCCATCGGCCTCGCCCTCGTCCTCTTCGTCTCAGGCGCCATCGAAGGCTTCGTCACCCCGTCCGGCCTCCCCACCTGGGCTCGCATCGCCATCGGCGTCGCCGCGGAAGTGGCTTTCCTGGCCTACGTCTACGTCCTGGGCGGCCGGGCCGCCCGCGAGGGAGAGACGGGAGACGTCGAGGCGGCGGAACGCAGCGCGACCGTCCCGACAGCCGCCTGATCGTCCCGCCGACCGCCGGATGTGCGACCACGTCCGTTCAACTGCTAGTCTCCTCTTCGCCCCACAGGAGCCGTTGACACGGCGAGTGCGGGGAGGTAGATTCGAACAGTTGCCTGGAGATGGGCTCTAGTCCCAGACCAGTCACAGTGAACATCTACTTGCTTCTTGAAACGTTGCTTTCATTGAAGCCTCTCCCGATGAATCGGAAATGAGCGGCCGGTCAGACCGGCCAAAAACTTCTGATAAAGTCGGAACCGCCGGAAAGGGAAACGCGGAAGCGGGAACCTGGAAAGCACCGAGGAAATCGGATCGGAAAGATCTGATAGAGTCGGAAACGCAAG
>NZ_JBEOXI010000467.1:0-3379 GCF_040296465.1 Streptomyces sp. NPDC002130 | reverse complement strand
CGGGCGCCCCCGAGGCGTCCCCGGCGCCCGTGACTATCTTCATCGTCTTGGGGCTGGCCGCGGCGAAGACGTCGGCCGGGGCGCAGTCGAGGGATCCGTACCGATGGTGTGAACCTCGGCCTCCATGTTCGGCGACGCCCCCAACAGGCCGAGGAGGCCGATATGGACAGGTGCATGTCATGACGTTGGCCGAAACTTCACGCGCTCGGCGCCGAGCGGGGACGCCCGGGCACAGAAGAACCCGGCCTCACGTGGAGGCCGGGTTCGGGGAGTGCCGCTGGTGTCAGAAGAGTGCGGCCGGTGTCAGAGGATGGGGCCGGCGCCGCCGGGGCCGCCCGGCTCGACGCGGCCGCGCCATGCGCCGGATTCGACTCCGCGCTCTTCGATGTACTGCTTGAAGCGCTTCATGTCGCCCTTCACCCGGCGGTCGATCGTGCCCATCATGTCCGCCGCCTTCTCCACGGCACCACTGGGCTCGACATCCATCACGAGCTCCACCCTGGTGTGGTTGTCGTCGAGACGCTCGAAGCGGACGGAACCCCTCTGGTGGGTGTCTCCGCTGGTCGTGCGCCACGTGACCCGCTCGTCGGCCAGCTGGTCGACGATCTCGGTGTCGAATTCGCGCCGTACCCCACCCATCTTGGTGGTCCAGTGGTTGTGGCGGTCGTCCAGCTGCCTGACCTCCTCGACGCCCTCCATGAAGTTCGGGAACTCCTCGAACTGCGTCCACTGGTTGTAGGCGGTGTGGACGGGGACGTCGACTTCCACGGTTTCCTTGATGGTGCTCATCTGACTGCCTCCGTATTCACTGATCGACTGCAGGAGGCCCATCGGCCCACTCAGGTCCGGGCCCGTGGAGGCCGAGTACCCGGGATGCTCCGGTTGCCACCTCGGATTGATCAGTGACCGGCGTCGAGGCCCGTGCCGGCGTCGGCCGGGCCGCCGGATCAGAACCGGTCGTGCTGCTGCGGCTGCCCGTACGCCTGGCCGCTCGGGCCGTTCGCGCTCTGGGTCTGCAGCTGCTCGGCCTGCTCCTTGGTCACCTTCTGTTCCGCGCCGCAGAAGGTGCACTGCGTCAGGTACTTCGTCGAGATCGGGAACAGCGGGACGAAGAACAGGGTGAACTTCGTGACGCGCTTCCTGAGCGTGTGGGCGGCGGGGTTTCCGCACTGACCGCACACCAGCGTCAGTATCGCCAGCTGGTAGAGATATCCCTTGGTGCCGAAGATGATCACGTGTCGGTCCTTCCCGGTCGGATCTTCATCCAGTGTCCTGTATCGCGGACACGTCGGGGGCGCCGGCCCCTCGTTCGTGTGGAGCGCCCGGCGCGGACTGAACCAGTCGCGTGACGGCGGAGCGGGTGTCTGTCTCCCCTGACGCCGATACGGTTCCGCGGACACCACGATCTCATCCGGAACGTCGGCGGCGCATGTCGTGCCGCCCGCCCGCCGCCTGCGCGGCTGACGGCGCGGGCACGGCCCGGGCCACCTGAGCGTGGCCCGGGCCGTGTTGTGCCCAGGGGTCAGCCGGACAGGGCCGTCAGCACCACGGACTTGGCCTCCTCCTGGACCCGGCCGAGGTGGTCCGGGCCGAGGAACGACTCGGCGTAGATCTTGTAGACGTCCTCGGTGCCCGAGGGGCGGGCCGCGAACCAGGCGTTGTCCGTGGTCACCTTGATGCCGCCGATGGCCGCGCCGTTCCCGGGGGCCTCGGTGAGCACCGCGGTGACCGCGTCCCCGGCCAGGGTGTCGGCCGTGACCTGGGCCGGGGAGAGCTTGGCGAGCAGGGCCTTCTCCTCGCGGGTCGCGGGGGCGTCGATGCGCGCGTACGCCGGTTCGCCGAAGCGGGCGGTCAGTGCCGCGTAGTGCTCGGAGGGGGTCTTCCCGGTGACCGCCGTGATCTCGGCGGCGAGCAGCGCGAGGAGGATGCCGTCCTTGTCCGTGGTCCACACGGAGCCGTCCCGGCGCAGGAAGGACGCCCCGGCGGACTCCTCACCGCCGAAGCCGATGGTGCCGCCCGCCAGTCCGTCCACGAACCACTTGAAGCCGACGGGCACCTCGACCAGCTCGCGGCCCAGGTCGGCGGCGACCCGGTCGATCATGGCGGAGGAGACCAGGGTCTTGCCGATGCCGGTGGTGGCCGGCCAGCGGTCGCGGTGGGCGTAGAGGTAGGAGATGGCGACGGCCAGGTAGTGGTTGGGGTTCATCAGGCCCGCGTCCGGGGTGACGATGCCGTGGCGGTCGGCGTCGGCGTCGTTGCCGGTGGAGATCCGGAAGCGGTCGCGCTGCTCGATGAGCGAGGCCATCGCGTACGGCGACGAGCAGTCCATGCGGATCTTCCCGTCCCAGTCCAGCGTCATGAACCGCCAGGTGGGGTCGGTGTGCGGGTTGACCACGGTCAGGTCGAGGCCGTGCTGTTCGGCGATGCGGCCCCAGTAGGCGACCGACGCCCCGCCGAGCGGGTCGGCTCCGATGCGGACGCCCGCCGTGCGGATCGCGTCCAGGTCGAGCACGCCGGGCAGATCGGCGACGTAGGTGCCGAGGAAGTCGTAGCGGCCGGTGGTGGGTGCCGCCAGGGCGCGCGCGTAGGGGACGCGCCGTACGTCCTTCAGGCCGCTGCGGATGATCTCGTTCGCCCGGTCCTGGATCCAGGAGGTCGCGTCGGAGGCGGCGGGGCCTCCGCTGGGCGGGTTGTACTTGAACCCGCCGTCGGCGGGCGGGTTGTGGGAGGGCGTGACGACGACGCCGTCCGCGAGGCCGGTCGTGCGGCCCCGGTTGTGGGTGAGGATGGCGTGCGAGACGGCCGGGGTCGGTGTGTAGCCGTCCGCGTCGTCGATCAGCACGGTCACCTCGTTGGCGGCGAACACCTCCAGGGCGGTGACGCGCGCGGGCTCCGACAGGGCGTGGGTGTCGGCGCCCAGGAAGAGGGGGCCGTCGATTCCCTGGCCGGCCCGGTACTCGCAGATGGCCTGGCTGGTCGCGGCGATGTGGTCGTCGTTGAACGCGTTCGCCAGGGACGAGCCGCGGTGTCCCGAGGTCCCGAACGTGACGCGCTGGCCCGGGTCGTCCAGGTCGGGGCGGCGCGCGTAGTACGCGGTGACCAGCCGAGCGACGTCGACGAGATCCTCGGGTCCGGCCGGACTGCCCGCTCGCTCGTGCTGCATGGGCCCGCTCCTCCGCATGGGTTGATCCTTCGTGTGCGGTCCCATCCTTTCTCGTCACGGCGGGGCCGCGCGAGGGGCACGCCCCGGCGAGGGTCGGATGTGCGCCAGACCACGTGGGAGGGGGCGGCTCGGATCACGGGGAAGGCGGCGCGACGCGCCACCGGATCGCGGCCCGGGCGGCGGCGCGGCGGATGGCGTGGCTGCTGGGCGAGAAGC
>NZ_JBEOXI010000466.1:0-3393 GCF_040296465.1 Streptomyces sp. NPDC002130 | reverse complement strand
GGACGGGGCCGGTTACACCGGGCGGGTGTTGTCCGCGTAGGCCCCGGGGGGGGGGCACCGCGGCCTGCCGCGGTGCCCCCACCGGCTTGGAAACGGAGGGAAGGCCCGAGTGATGGCCGAGTACGTGAAGGACGTGATGACAGCGGGTGTGGTCGCCGTGCGCCCGGACGCCTCGCTCGTCGAGGCTGCGCAGCTGATGCGGACGCAGAACATCGGCGACGTGGTGGTGGCCGAGGGGCAGGACGTGATCGGCGTGCTCACCGACCGTGACATCACCGTACGGGGCGTCGCGGACGGCGCCGACCCGATGACGGTCAGCGTGCAGACCGTGTGCACCAGGAATCCGGTGACGGTGACGCCGGACGACCGGGTGGCGACCGCGGTGGAGCTGATGCGCGAGCACGCGGTACGCCGGCTGCCGGTGGTGGAGAACGGGCTGCCGGTCGGGATCGTGAGCCTCGGCGACGTGGCCGAGGCCGAGGACCCCGCGTCGGCACTCGCCGACATCAGCCGGGCCGAGCCGGACGCCCGGGGCGATACGTGAGCCCGGATCGGGCCGAGCCGATCAGCGCCACCGCCGGCACGACGAACGAGAACCACCACGAGAACCACGCAGGGAGCGACGCGGCGCGCTGCGGTGCCGTCCGCTCCGGGAAAGGACGTTGAGATCATGCGTATCGCGTTTGTGGTCGCGCCCGAGGGCGTCGAGCAGGTCGAGCTGACCGATCCGTGGCAGGCCGCGAAGGACGCCGGTCACGAGCCCGTGCTGGTGTCGACGCAGCAGGGTGAGATCCAGGCCTTCAACCACCTCGACAAGGCGGACACGTTCCCCGTGGACGAGGTCGTCGGCGACGCCGCACCGGACTCGTTCGGTGCCCTCGTGCTGCCGGGCGGTGTCGCCAACCCGGACTTCCTGCGGATGGACGACAAGGCCGTCGCGTTCGTCAGGGACTTCTTCGAGCACGGCCGCCCCGTGGCGGCGATCTGCCACGCGCCGTGGACGCTGGTCGAGGCGGACGTCGTACGCGGCCGGGAGCTCACCTCCTGGCCGAGTCTGCAGACGGACATCCGCAACGCGGGCGGCACCTGGGTCGACCAGCAGGTGCAGGTCTGTGACCACGGGGCGAACAAGCTGGTCACCAGCCGCAAGCCGGACGATCTGAAGGCGTTCTGCGAGACCTTCCTCGACGTCTTCGCGCAGGAGGCCGCCTGACGGCGTCCCCCGTCGGCCGCAACCAGGAGGGTGGGGCTCAGGTGCCGGGGTTCGTGGGAGTCGCCGACTCCCCGCTCCCCCGCTCCCGGGCCCCTTCGCGTGTGCGGCCCGCGGCCACCGGGCGGTGCGGGTTGCGGCGCAGGTACTCGCCCTCGAGCTGCGCCATGCGCTCGTTGTGGGCGCGCAGCGCGTCGTTCGAGCCGTAGAGCAGTGTGTCGTGGCGCGTGCGGTGGATGGTCTCCAGCTCTTTCATGAGCTGCTGGTCGTCCAGCCGGTCAGGGTCCACTCCGGTCATCGTGTCGCCCCGCTCGTCGTGTTCGTTCATGCGGTCCGGGTACCCGCCCCCGGAGCAACTGAGCACTACCCCCGAGCGGCATCCGGGAGGAACCATGGATCTCGCCTTTCTGCACCCACTGTACGAACACCCCGGGCCTTGGGCCTCCGTGTACGTCGACACCTCACGGCACACGGAGGGCACTCCCCACGAGCGGGAGCTGACCGCCCAGGCGATGGCCGGGCGGCTGGCCGAACAGGGAGCGGACGAGGCGACGTGCCAGGCCGTGCGCAGCGCGATCGAGGATCTGAAGCACTCTTCGGAGCCGCACGGCCGGGCCCTCTTCGCCCGCGCCGGCGAGGTCGTCCTCGACCCGCCGCTGGTCCGTCCCCCGCAGGGCGGTGACTGGGCCGAATGGGCGCCGCTGCCGCGGGTCGCGCCGCTGCTGGAGCTGGCCGGGGAGGACCCGGTGTGCGTGGTGGCGTACGTCGACCGCAAGGGCGCGGACTTCGAGCTGCGCAACGCGCTGGGCCGGGAGGACGCCGGGAGCGTCACCGGACGGCAGTGGCCGGTGCACCGGACGAGCTCCGCGGACTGGTCCGAGCGGCATTTCCAGCTGCGGGTGGAGAACACCTGGGAGCACAACGCCGCGGAGATCGCCGACGCGCTCGCGGTGTGCCAGGAGGAGACCAAGGCCGACCTGCTGATTCTCGTCGGCGACGACCGGGAGCGGCGGTCCGTGCACGAGCGGCTGCCCAAGCGGCTGCACGACCTGGTGGTCGAGGCGCCGCACGGTACGGGCAGCCGGCTGCTCGACGAGGACGTGGAGCGGGCCCGGGCCGAGCACGTGGCGCGGCAGGCCGAGGCGGAGCTGGAGCGGTTCCGCGCCGCCCGCAACCCCGACGACGAGGGCCGGACCGGGGCCGCCGAGGGCGTGCCCGCGCTGGTCGAGGCGGCGCGGGAGCACCGCATCGACGAGCTGCTGGTCCGGGTGGACGGGCCCGACGCGCACCGCGAGGTGTGGATCGGGGAGGACCCCGACCAGCTCGCGGTGCGCCGCACGGACCTGAAGGTCCTCGGCGAGCAGCACTCGTGGCCGGCCCGGGCCGACGACGCGCTGATCCGCTCCGCGGTGGCCACGGATGCGCCCGCGCTGGCGGTTTCCCAGGAGGAGGTGCCGGTGGGGGGCCTTGGGGCGTTGCTGCGCTGGAAGTGACCGGGGTGCCGCGACCAGCCGCCGCGGGGTCCCTCACGCATCGCGCGTGCGGGCCCGCGGTGGCTGGTCGCGCCCACGCGGCAGGGCCGCACAGCGATACAGCCCCGCGCCCCTGAGGGCCGCGGTCCCCGGGGCCGCGGCCCTAGCGGGCCCGTTCCACCCGTCGTTCGTCCCAGACCGGGTCCGGGGTCTCCCGGACCCGGCCGTCGCTGCCGAAGACCAGGAAGCGGTCGAAGGAGCGGGCGAACCAACGGTCGTGGGTGACCGCGAGGACCGTACCGTCGAAGGCCTCGAGGCCCTCCTGGAGCGCCTCGGCGGACTCCAGGTCCAGGTTGTCGGTCGGCTCGTCCAGCAGCAGCGCCGTCACGCCCTGGAGCTCCAGCAGGAGAATCTGGAAGCGGGCCTGCTGGCCTCCGGAGAGACGCTCGAACGTCTGCTCCGCCTGCTGGGTCAACTCGTAGCGGCGCAGCCGCGATGACGCGGCGCCGCGGTCCTGTGCGTGTTCCTTCCACAGGATGTCGAGGAGCGTGCGGCCCTCCAGCTCCGGGTGTGCGTGCGTCTGCGCGAAGTGGCCGGGCACGACCCGGGCGCCCAGCTTCCACTCCCCCGTGTGCGCCACGTCGTCGCCGGCGAGCAGGCGCAGGAAGTGGGACTTGCCGGAGCCGTTGGAGCCGAGGACGGCGACGCGTT
>NZ_JBEOXI010000465.1:0-3417 GCF_040296465.1 Streptomyces sp. NPDC002130 | reverse complement strand
GACCGGTTCACTGCAGCGACGCACTCGCTGCACGAGCTCGATTCCACCACTCGCCCGACAGATGTCGTCTTCGAGATCTCGACAGAGCGGGGGATGTACTACGGGCAGTCTTCACGGATGAACAACTCACATCATTTGCTTCCGAGAGGAATCCAATTGGACGTGGTGGGTGCACATTTCGCGCCGTACGAGCGACCTGGACAACAACCTGGCGAGCGCCTGATCGTGCAACTGACCGATCACAGACCCGAAGGAGAACAACGATGAGCAAAGACCAGACGGCGCGCCGTCGCCGGCCGGACCTGACATTTCATCCTGACATTCTCGGGATCCCGGCACAGTTCCGAGTCGTCGACACCCGCCGAGCGGAAGAAGCTGGCCCCGACAAAGCCGGTGACGCAGTCCGCGATATCGGCGCGCAAGAGAACTGAAGGACGCACACAAAAGAAAAGTCGGAGGCCACCACATGGTGTGCCCCCGACTCACCCGGTGCATTCTCAGTGCCGCCGACACTACCTCACGCGATCGACCAACTCGGCCAGTCCTGTCATTCGCCGGTGCCGAATCGGGGCAGCCTCTTGAAACTTGTGCACCCGAGCGCCGGCTGAATTTCCCGGGCTGACGGCGAAATGAAAGGAGCCTGAGCTGCAGGTTCTGTACGGAGGTGCGTGCACGGCGTCATCCAGTCCAGGTCCGGAGTTAGCGTGCGGCGATGCCGGACGCACCGCATCGGCTCGCCAGGAAAGGGAGACCATGACCACGCCGATCGAACCCCCCGATACAACTGTCGTCACGCTCGCCGCACGAGCCAGGGAAGCTGCCGCCGCAGCACGAAACGCGGCCGAAAAGGAAAAGCAGGACAGCTCCGAAACTCAAGGTGACGAAGACAGCGGTCGACTGATCGTGATGCTCGACGAATACCCCGCGTTTGTTCCTTCTGCGGATCCGAGCGAGGTGGCCGTGAATTTCGCCCGCAGAGTCAGTCTTTCATCCGTCGCACCTAACGCCGCCGAATTGATGTGGCCATCAGCAGAGACGAAAGAATGATGATGAGGCGCAAGGTCGCCACGTGTGTTGCCGCTGCGGGGCTTCTTATGACCGTGGTCTCGGGGTGCGCAGCGGTTGCTCAGGGAGGCCCCTGGACGGGAATGGAGACGAGTGCACCTGCTGCACCTCTCGTGGTCGCAGAAGTGGCCGGCGAGTCGACACCTCGCCTCGACGAATTGCTCGGATCGGTGACTGTCGTCGACAAGTTGCCGAATATCCCTGGTTACGAAAGGGGTTGCGGCACAGGCGAAAGGTGCGTTTTCGGAACCGCATGGACCGACAAGTACGACGGTCCTCTGGCCAGAAATGGTTGTGACACACGCAATGACGTCCTGAAACTTCAACTTGTAGATGTCGCATTCAAACCCGGAACGCGCGACTGCAAAGTCATCGCCGGCACGCTTCACGACCCGTACACCGGAACCGATATCGCGTTCTCCACGTCCAATCCTTCGGCTATTCAGATCGACCATGTCGTGGCACTTTCGAGAGCCTGGGATGCGGGGGCAGCGAATTGGACTCCGCAGCAAAGGGTGAACTTCGCCAACGACACGGACGTCAACTTGCTTGCCTCCCAAGGCAAAGCAAACCAATCGAAGTCAGATCAAGGCCTCGACACCTGGCTTCCCCCCAACGCTGCATTCCACTGTGACTACGCCATCAAATATCTCACCGTGGCCGCGAAATATCACCTGATGATCACTTCCGCCGATGCCGGCGCGGCGCGCACCGCCTGCGCACAGAAATGAGGAGAAGTAGATGAGTTCTACCGATGGTGATGATCACATCCGCTTGTCGAACGAAATCCTTGAAAGCAGACGACGAACCCGCCTCAGTCGGGCAATCGCGACGATAGGTTTCGCCGCAGGCGCCGCACTCACGGGAGGCGTGGTGACCGGCGCCTGGCTCTACTTTCTCGGCTTCTTCGCGTTGATCACAGTCGGCGTGGCCGTCGGCAACGGCATCAGTGGAGCCGTCGACCGGGGAGATCCGACTCGGCTCCTTCATCCCGGTTCTGGTCAGTGCGGTAGCACTGGGAATCATCATCTACCTCGTGTTCTCCGGCCGTTTGTCCGAGATCCTGACCTTCACCACCGGTCCTATCGCCTGAACCCAAGGCGCAACGGGTGTCCTGCATTCGACTTTTACGGACTCTCGATGTTGTTCGGCTTCAATCTCGAAATCTCCGTCACGAAACGATCCCAACCTCTCGGAAAAAAGGAATTCAGCCATGACGAGCATCGACAGCACAGACACACAGGGCGCCGCGGATTCGAACCAAGAAACCTGGCTGCACCTCGAATCCGCCCTGCGGGATATTCCGGCGCCGGGCCGCTTCAAATCCCTTACCTGCAGTGAGCACGCCGCGCTCGCCGAGCGCGTGTCCATCCTTGCGTTGCAACCCGACCCGTTTGACGCCCGTGGATTTGCGTACCCCGAAGGCATCCGCGGCACCCTCCAACGCGCCGCACAGATCCACGCCGCACTCGCCGCCCTTCCACCTGATGTCCTACCCACTACGTCCTCTGAGGCGCAGTCGTGAGCAATGAATCGAGTGTTGGCGACCGAATCGCACCCTGCTCATCACTCTCGGTCGCTGCAACCGCGCTCGAAATGGGGCACCGCGTGCAATTCGCGGAGTCCCGGCGATGGTGGAGGGTGCGAGCAACATCCGGCGATGGCAGGTTCGCGATCCTTACCAGCCCCTTCAACCTCCGCAGGGTCCCGTACTACACGATCCTCGACACCGAGCGCGGCGTACGCGGCCCGGACGACAGAATCTTCTGCAGCGGTTACGAAGACGACAGCGACATCGCAGATCGGATGCGCGAGCTGATCGCCGGAGACATCCAAGTGAGCCGCCGGCGGTCGGTAGAGAGCCACATCGTCGCGGTCCTCCCGCCCACCGATCGGCATACCCCCCGGGACCGATTCCGCCCCCTGACACGTACGAACGGTCCTCGAAACGCGACATGACACGACAGGAGAATCCCGCTCATGACTCAGACATACCGCGCCGCACAAGTTTTCCCCGACCCGGCCGAACGGCGACTCCGAGCAATGCTCGCGGCCCTCGACGATGCCCTCGCCGGGATAGCTGATGCACGCGAAGAACTCCGAGGGCTCTACACCGGCCCGAGAACGTACCCAGAAGCGCTGGAACTGTTCCTCGCCGCCGAAGCCGACAATCAGGACATCACCACCCACCTCGCCGCCGCAGCCCGCGATATCCGTGCCACGCTCGCGATCCTTCACAGCACCACAACCACGGCCGCCGGAGGCCGGGCAGGTGCTGTGAGGACTTCAGAACCGAAGGGCCGCCCCGGCCCAGAGGTTGGATCACACCAAGTCCGGATACGGTGGCCCGGC
>NZ_JBEOXI010000464.1:0-3418 GCF_040296465.1 Streptomyces sp. NPDC002130 | reverse complement strand
GGCCTCGAAGACAGCGGGCTTGCGGACGTTGACCGTGTTGCCGACCTTCTGCGCGGTGAACTCGCGAGAGTGGTCGGTGTGCACGAGTGGCACCATGACCAGCGATTCGTAGAGCGTCGCGAGGGCCTGGCGTGCGATGACGTCGGGGGTGAGGAAGTTGTTTGCCACGGTGTGGGCTCCTTACGGGTCAGCGGGCATCGCGCCGCTTGCGGCGCGAAACTCGGAGGGAATCGATGTCGGTGGCCTTGGGCTCACCGGCGGTGGGGTCGCCGTTGCCGGCGGAGAGGTCGGCACCCGAACGTGCGGGGCCGTCCTTCTTCGGCTTGCGCAGGCGTGGGTGCTCGGCGATCGCGTTCTCGATCGCGGTCTTCAGCTGGTCCTCGAGATCCGTTGCGTCCGGGTCGATCGCAGCGATGGTGGTTCGGAACGTGAGGGAGTCGAGCAGTGCGACAGCATCGGCGTCGGTGTCGTCTGCAGCGCGGTAGAGGGCGAGGTCGCGTCGGGCTTCGGCGGCTGCCTTGGTCTGCGCTGTCGCGCGTGCTTCGGCGTCGTCTGCCTTGGCCTTCGCCTGGGCAACGACTTCGGCGGGGTCGACTTCGGTCTTGTCCTCTGCGGGGAGAATTCCGAGTTCTTTGCCGAGTCGTTCGGTGAACTCCCGCTGCTGCTGTTCGGCTGCTGCGCGGGCTTCTTCGCGTGCCTTGTCGGCGGCTTCTTCGGCGGCCTTGGCGATCGCTTCCTGGTTCGCCTGTCGGAGCTGCTGGTTTTCGCGGCGGAGTTTGCGCGCCTCGGAAACCTTGATGACGGGATCGTCGTCGTCGGTGGTCGTTGCGCCGCCTTCGTTACCCGTGGTGGGTTCGGTGGTGGTGGTCTCCTCGACGGTGGTGTCGTTGTCGGTGGGATCACCTGCGGGGCTGTCGGTTTCGACGACTGTGCTGGTGCTGTCGGACATGAGGTGGCCCTTCTTGCCGCGCCGGGCGGCGGGTAGGCAGACGGCACGACGCCAGGTCGGTACCGCGGGAAATGTGAAAGGAGCCCCGACGCCAGGTCAGAGGCTTGAAGGTCCCGGTTCTGCCGCCAGGGCAGGTACGGGGGACGTTGATGCGGCAGGGGTCGAACCTGCGACTCGCCGGTCAGGAACCGGTTGCTCTCCGGGTGAGCTACGCACCATGAACGGCGACAAGCCCGCTACACCGGTGTGGTGTGCGGGCTTGTCGGCTGTTCGGTTGGGTTAGGCGCCTTGGGGGTGTTCGGCGTGGAACTGCGTCCAGGCCGCGGCGATCGCGGCAGGTCTGTCAGACGGTGTGGCGGTGATGATGGCTGCGAGTGCGTCGTCGTGCCATTGCCCGAACGGGCTGCAAGAGTTGACTTCTCCCTCATCGATCGCGAGGTTGATGTCGTACTCGAATAGTGTTCGCCATTCGGAGTAGCCGGTCGGGGTGCCGTTGGTTCTCATTGCTTTCTAGCCTCCGGAACCTGTGCGAGCAGCATCTCGTGCAGTGCGCGCGAGACTTCCGTTGCGTCGTCGCCGTTGAGTTCGACGTCGAGGAACGCTTCGCCGAGAACTTCGACCGGATCGACGATCATGGGGTTGTCGTGGCGGAACGAGTACCCCGACATCTGACTCTGCAGCCAGCGGGTTTGAGTGTCGTTGTCGCCTTTCACCACCTCAGGATGCCGTGACATGACCTCTGTGACCGTCCGAAGCACTTTCCGGCGCGCCGTGTGATTGCCGAGGTGGTCGATGACGTGCCCGAATTCGTGGACGATGACCGACCACATCCCTCTGCGGGCTGAGTTGCGTGGGTGGAAACCGCCTTGCTCGTCCTGTTCGAGTGAAGCCAGCAGGGCTGACCGGTCGCGGAGCACTGTCTCCGAAACCGAGAGCCTGCCGACGATCCATCCTCCGGGGTTGTCGGGATCCGGATTGCCGCCCGCGTTCGCCAGGTGCCGCTCGGGGAGGTCTCGTGTTCGCAAGCGGGGCGCCCGCGCCCACGGATACCGGTGGTGCATGTCGACGACTGCGTCCACCAGTTCTCCGAATGTGTCCAGGTCTGCGACCTCGAATCCGGTCGCTGCGACGTCGATGTCGGTGAGCCGTTGCAGTTGGCGTTGGTATCCGTCGCCGCCATGTGATCGAGGCGAGTCAGGAGTGGGTGGACCTGGGTTGCCGGTCACCATCGCCGGGCGCTCGAGCCGTGTGCGGTATCCGAGGTCGATCTGTTCTCGGCGCGGCAAGCGTGGCACGCCGGTCTCGTCGACCAGTTCTCGGATTTGCTTCTGTGCTGCGCGTACGCGAGTGTTCGCCGTTGCTATTGCAGCGGGGGTGATCGCTGCCGCGCGCATCCGCTTGCTGGCCCGCACCTCTCGTTCGAGGGCTCGCAACTGTTGCGTGGCCACGTATCCAGCGGGATCAACCGGTGGCACGTTCGGGAGATCGTCGCCGGGCACCCACAGTCGCAAACCGTGGCGGCAGCCCGGGTGGTGCAGTCCGCGTGCGCGTGCCTCGGATAATGACGCCACCACCGGGACTGATCGGCCGGCGTGGATCGCACCGCGTGTGGCGCCAGTCAGGGACAGGAGTCGACCCTGGAACGGTGCGCATTGTGGTGAGCAATTCGCCACGGTGCTTACACGCACCAGGTCGTAGCCGTTCTCGGACAGCAGTGCCGTGTGCGTATCCATCGCAGCCCGCGCGCATGCTGTGCGGGTTGCCATTTCGACGTAGTTGACCAGGTTGATCCTGCGACCGCGCCGATCGACGAAGCCGGTGATTCCGCGTGCGGCGAACCGGTCGAGCATCTGCTGCGCGAGCGCCACCCGACCGGCTTCCCCCTGGATCCGGGAGGATAGGACTGCCGGTGCACCGCCGCGTGCTCTACGCGATGTACGACAACGGATATCGTCCGGACCGCGGATACGTGAAGTCTGCCCGACCGGTCGCCGAGACCATGGGTAACTACCACCCCCACGGCGACTCCTCGATCTACGACACGTTGGTTCGTATGGCCCAGCCGTGGTCGCTGCGTTACCCGCTCGTCGACGGTCAGGGGAACTTCGGCTCCCGCGGCAACGACGGCGCAGCCGCCATGCGTTACACCGAGTGCAGGCTCACGCCGCTCGCGATGGAAATGCTGCGCGAAATCGACCACGAGACAGTCGATTTCACTCCGAACTACGACGGCAAGACGCAGGAACCGACGGTTCTGCCCAGCCGTATCCCGAACCTTCTGATCAACGGTTCCAACGGCATCGCCGTCGGTATGGCCACCAACATTCCGCCGCACAACCTGCGTGAACCCGCACCTCGGACCACAACTACATATCCGGCGCCGAGTCCGAGGACGTCGTCGAGATCGCGCATGACATCGTCGAAAGCGTCTTTGTTTCGCCCGAAGTGGGACGGAAACTGGAAGGCTGC
>NZ_JBEOXI010000463.1:0-3439 GCF_040296465.1 Streptomyces sp. NPDC002130 | reverse complement strand
CGGCCAGCGCCAGCGCGTGTGGATCGCCATGGCGCTCGCCCAGCAGACGCCGCTGCTCCTCCTCGACGAGCCGACGACGTACCTGGACATCCAGCGACCACACAACGCCTCAGTGGAATCGCGGCACACGGGATGATGGACTTCGATGTTCCGTACGTGTCCCAACTCGAGGGCAACCTGTGGCAGGGCGGCTGCGAAAACGGGCTGATCCTGCCTACATTCTTCAAACATGTTGTCTCCCTATATCCGTGGGAGGCATACACCGTCACTCACACCCTCGACAGTTTCGTCAAAGTACGCATGTACGACCACGAGAGCCAAGGATTCGATCAGGTCGACGCCCTCGCCGCATGGGTGAACGTCTGCCGTCGATCCGGACCGATCCTGGTTCATTGCCAAGCCGGCCTGAACCGCTCCTCCCTCATCGCGGGCCGCGCCCTCATCCTCGACGGAATGACACCCGCTGATGCGATCGCACTGATTCGAGACAAAAGATCCCCAGCCTGCCTGTGCAACCCGGTCTTCGAACAATGGCTCCTCCACGGAACGGAAAAATGAGATGACAACGAACCAGTCCGATTGCAGCGCGGTCCAGGTTTCCTCAGCGGACGTCGTGACGCCGGTAGCGAAGGCATACATCGACAGCCTGCACCGATCGGGGTTGACCCACAACAACTGGGCCAACCTTCCCAGCGCCCAGCGATCTGAGATACGCCACGGAATGCAGGCGGTCGTCGAGTTCCTTACCTCCGTCGGCCGTCTCGTCCCCGTCGGCGGTATAGCACTCATGCCCGAACAGTGGGCGCACTACCGGCGAATGGCAGCGGACCCGCGTTTCGCCGAATTGTCGCGGGATGCGCTCGGCGTGATGAAGTGGCCCGAGAATCCGCTACTGCCACCTGCCCTGTTCCCAGCAGCCGAACCCGCCGACAAGGCAGCGGACTTCATCGACATCGTGTTTGACGGACCGCCCGCTGCCCAATCAGGTCGATTCGTGGAGGTTGAGAATCCTTCGGGCGCAAGCATCAAAGTTGGAGAGTGGATCGAACGCGACGGCGGGCGCTGGGCGCTGCGCATCAGGTCCGACGAACCGCACCTCGAAGTGTCCGACCGAGTAAATCCCGAGGCCGGCCACATCCTCGACGGACTGATCGACTGCCAAAAGGGCCACATCCTCACCACCGAGGAGATGACGGATGTGCGGACCCTGTTCCTGAAGGGGTCGACTGTCGATCCGGAGTTTCATCGAGCGAAGGAAAGGCTCCGGCCCGTGCTGTTCCCGGAAACCGAACCCGCCGAGCCTGTCGTCCCCAACCCCGAGCATCCGTACTTCGTGTGGGAACAGGGCTATCAGGCCGCAGTGACCGACAGCGATGCTGGCGTGGACGGAACACGCGGCAATGCGTACACCAGCAATCCGTACTCGCTGGGTGAGTCAGAGCCGGATCCGGCAACCGAACCCGCCGAGGAAGTGAAGCCGATCGGTTGGTACCGGGCGATGACCCGGAAGTTCGCCACCGCGCACTTCGGCTTCCCGGAAGTGACTGGCCTGTTTGAACGGACCCACACCGCATCGGATGGTGGTGTGTGGGGCTACTGCGGCGGCGAGTGGGAGTTGCGCGAATACCCGCCCGCCCCTGCCGAACCCAGCAAGAATGAGGCGGAGACCGAAACCGAGTGGGCTATCGAGTTTCCCGGCGGGATCTGCAACATCTCATTCGATCCGGCTGATCCCGAAGAGATGTTGCAGTGGGTTCGCGACGGCAAGCTGGTTTGCCGTGAAGTGACGACAGGCCCGTGGATCGACGCAGTTCCAGCCCCTGCCGAACCCGCCGAGGAGGAGACGAAAGAGGATGGGCCGGGGAAGTTCCGCAAGAAGCCCGTCGAGGTCGAAGCGATGCAGTACGACGGCAAGGATTGGCGATCCATAGCGCAGTGGATGGCGGTGGATGGTGCGCCGATGGGGCGTACGGCTTCCGGACTTCTGCGCATTCACACCCTCGAAGGGGAGATGGCCGCCCATCCGGGTGATTGGATCATCAAGGGCACACAAGGCGAGTTCTACCCATGCAAGCCTGCGTCATTCGCGGACACATTCGAAGCCGCCTCCTCCCCGATAGTCCCCGCCCCCACCGAAGCGTCCGTTATCGGGGGTGCCGCAGGCGCTCTCCGTGCCGCGCTCGCTGTGGTCGACCCTCACGAGGCTGGGCCCTGGGAACACGCTTGGCTCTCGGTAAGGGACCTCGAGGACTGCGCCCGTCGCGCCGAGGCGCTTGCCACCACCGACACTGAGTGGCCGTCATTGGATGCCGTGCCCGCACACGTGCGCACCGTTCGGGACAAGGTAGGGGACGAATACCGGCGAGTCGAGAACGGTGGCTGGGATTTCCGCTCGAGTGAGTGGCAGACGATCATCTCACCGACCGCCGACTACGACGAGTTCGCACCGTTCGTTGCCGTCGAGGAGCAGGACCGATGAACCGTGAAGACGCCATCGAAGCGCTCACCAGCAAAGGCAAGACCCGAGAACAGGCAGAAGCATTCATCGACCTGATGGGAAGCGCATTCAAACGGTGTGGATGGATACCCGGAGAACCACTCGACGACAACGCCATTGCCGAACGGTGGGAAACATTCTTCGCACCCGAGGAGCAGAGATAATGAGCTCACGACTATTCCATGGCGGGGTTCCGGACCTTCGGGTCGGTGACCTGATCGAGCCGGGCCACAGTCGTCGGGAACATGACGGCTGCCCGTGGTGCGAAGCCCGCGCCCGAGGTGAAGCGCACCTTGGGATGGACGGACCGTCCCAACAGTCAGGGCGGGTCTACGCCACCGGGCACCGCCTGTACGCCAAATACCACGCCTCACTGTGGGGGAGGGGCGATCTGTACCGAGTTGAACCAGTCGGCGATGTCCAGCCCTCCGACGAAGATTCCATCCCGTCGGTCCACACGCCGGCACTGCGAGTCGTAGCCGTCGTCGACCGCGCAATTCTCCTAACGAATAGCGAACGCAGACGGCTCTACCGCGAGTGGGGGATCGCCGACAACGCGAAGGCCCAATCGTCTCGATCAACACAAGGACTGAAATGAGCGCACCGACTGAGGTTTACCGCACGATCGACCCGGAACTACTTGCGGCGTGGGACAAAGCGGCGGAAGAAAAGAGACGGTGGTACGACGCTGTCGCTGAGTTATGTGAAGAACACTCCGGTGATCGCAGGTGGTGGCACAGCAACTTCCTCGGCAGAGAACACTTCGACGGCCCCCTCGTACCAGCAGACGATGTCGTGCCTGTTGGCTGGCGCCGCGACCGTAAGCGGCCAGGAATGATGCGGCCCAACCGGCGACGGCCCGCATCTCGTCCTCGCTCAGTTCAAATCCGAACACGTCGAGGTTGGCGCGCTGCCGCTCGGGGTTGGCCGACTTGGGGATGG
>NZ_JBEOXI010000462.1:0-3448 GCF_040296465.1 Streptomyces sp. NPDC002130 | reverse complement strand
CTCGCCTCCGAGCTGACGGTCGTCGACCGCGGCCAGGTCATCGCCGGGGGCGCGATCGAGGCGCTGAAGGCGAAGGTCGGCGGCCGGGCGCTGCGGATCCGCCCGGCCGACCCCACCCACCTGCGGCCCCTGGCCGGCGCGCTGGACGAGCTGGGCATCACCGGGCTCGCCACCACGACCGTCGACACCGACCGCGGTGACGTCCTCGTGCCGATCCTCAGCGACGAGCAGCTGACGGCCGTCGTCGGCGCGGTCACCGCGCGCGGCATCACCCTCTCCGCCATCACCACCGAACTGCCCAGCCTGGACGAGGTGTTCCTGTCCCTCACCGGCCACCGTGCCAGTGCCCCGCAGGACGCCATGCCCGCCGAAGACCTTCAGGAGGCCGCCGTATGAGCGCCGTCACCGTCAACGACGCCGCCGCGGACGCCCGTATCACGCTGCGCGGCCATCTGCGCCACACCGGGGCCCTGATCCGCCGCAACCTGCTGTGGATCCGCAAGGACCCGGAGTCGATGGCCGACGCGCTGCTGATGCCGGTCATCTTCACCCTGCTGTTCGTGTTCGTGTTCGGCGGCTCGATCGGGCAGGCGCTGGGCGGCGGGCAGGACCGGTACGTGCAGTACGTGATCCCGGGCATGATCGCGATGATGAGCATGACGCTGTCCCAGGGCGTCGGCACCGGCTTCAGCCAGGACTTCAACTCCGGTGTCATGGACCGTTTCCGGTCCCTGCCGATCGGGCGCGGTTCGGTGCTGTTCGCGAAGATCTCGGTGGAGCTGCTGCGGATGCTGTTCGCCACCGCCGTGCTGATGATCGTCGCCGTGGCGGTCGGGTTCGAGATCACGAACTGGCCGGGACTGTTCGCGACCGTGGCCCTGTCCACGGCGTTCGCCTCGTCGATCATGTGGGTTTTCCTCACCCTGGGCGTGATCCTGAAGAACGCGCAGTCCGTGCAGGCGATGGGCTTCCTGGTGCTGTTCCCGCTGCAGTTCGGCTCGTCGATCTTCGCGCCGACGACGTCGATGCCGGGCTGGCTGCAGGCCTTCACCGACTACAACCCGCTGTCGACCCTCGCGGACGCCGCGCGCGGCCTGATGGTGGGCGGGCCGGTCGCGCACGACCTGTGGGTGACGCTCGGCTGGTCGGTGGCGATCACGGCCGTGATGGCGCCGATCGCGATCCACAAGTTCCGCACGAAGAACTGACCCGGCGCCCGGTGCGCGTCACAGCAGGGCGGCGGCCTCCTCGGGGGAGAGGCTGCCGCCTTCAGCGTACGCGCTCTCGTACGCCTGGTCTCCGAGCAGCGCCCGGGCCTGCCGCTCCGTCCGCTCGCGGGTCTCGCGCTCCTGCCGCTGGGCGACGTGACGGGGCGGCAGCAGGGCGTCGAAGGCGCCCAGACAACGGGCCGCGTCCTCGGCGCGTCCTCCGCCGTCCATGGCGGCCAGGGCCCGAGCGCCGATGATCAGGTACCCCGAGCGCAAATGGGGCGTGATGGCCTCGGACAGCGGGTCGGCGGCCCGCTCCATCCCCTTGCGGATCCGGCGCAGGCACTCCTCGTACCGCCCCTCCGTGGCGTCCAGCCACGCCTCCGCACCGAGGATGTACGCGTCGAAGACGATGAAGTGGGCGATGCGGAAATCCTGGCGCAGCCGCCGCAGGTGCTCGCGCGCCTCGGGGACGCGGTCCGTCATGCCCAGCCAGCCGGCCAGGAAGAGACGGGCGGCGGGCATGGCCTCGCTGTGCGAGTCCTCGTGCTGGGCGATCACCTCGCGCAGCAGCCGCTCGCCGCGTCCGTCCTCGCCCGCCTCCAGCAGCGCGTTGCCCAGCCGGGCACGCAGGACCGCCGCCTGGGCACGGGCGCCGAGGCGTTCGGCGTGCCCTATGGCCGCTTCGTAGTCGGCGGCGGCCACGGCGTAGTCGCCCTTGCGCTCATGGGCCTCGGCGCGTGCGGAGAGGGCCTCGGCGGTGCCCCAGTCGTCGCCGAGGCGGCGGAAGATCTCCAGTGCCTCGTCGGCGTCGCGGGCGGCGTCGCCCGCCCAGTCGGTGCGGTTGGCCAGGAAGTTGGCCCGCATCTGCAGGCCGGAGGCGAGCTCCCAGTCGAGTCCCGGGGTCTGCCGGCAGGTGCGGATGGACGCGTCGATGATGACGCGCAGCCGGTCCATCTCTCCGGTCAGCATCACGGCGAAGAACCAGAACAGGCCGGGCATGCGGCAGCTCTGCGGAAGGCCGGGCTCGTACGTGGCGGCGATGGCCCGCAGCTTCCGCTGGGACTCCGGGTTCTGCCAGGCGTCCAGCTCGGTGTCCATGCAGGCGAGGTGGGCGAGGTGGATGCCGCGCCGGGCCTCCCACAGGACCTCGCCGGTCATCGGGGGCGGGGCGTCGGTGCAGCGCTCCCACACCGCGGTGGCCGGGCGTACGGGCTCGGTGAAGGGGTCGGGGCCGAGCGCCATGACGTCACGGCACCAGTTGCGGGCCTCGATGCGCAGGTCGCGCATCTGCCAGTACCAGACGAGGGACAGCGCCAGGCACAGCGCCTCCTGCTCGTCGCGCAGGACCACGGCGTGGCGCAGGGCGATGCGCAGGTTCTCGTACTCGCGCTCCAGCCGGTGGATGGCGGCGAGCTGGCCGGGGCCGCGCAGCAACGGGTCGGTGACGCGCGCGAGTTCGCGGAAGTACGTCAGGTGGGCGCGCTCGGTGTCGGCGCGCTGCCCCGACTCGTCCAGCCGTTCGGCGGCGTACTCGGCGACGGTCTCCAGGAGCCGGTAGCGCATCTCCCCGTCGGCGGACTCGCCGGGCGGGGCGGCCACGACCAGGGAGCGGTCCACGAGGGAGCCGAGCGCCTCCAGGGCGGCCGGTCCGCACACGGACTCGGCGGCGGGCAGGTCGCAGCCGCCGGCGAACACCGACAGCCGCCGCAGGACGTCCCGTTCGTCCTCGTCGAGCAGGTCCCAGGACCAGTCGACGACGGCTCTGAGGGTCTGCTGGCGGGGCAGGACGGTGCGGCTGCCGGAGGTGAGGAGACGGAAGCGGTCGTCCAGCCGGTCGGCGATCTGGCGGGGGGTGAGCATCCGCAGGCGGGCGGCGGCGAGTTCGATGGCCAGCGGCAGGCCGTCGAGGCGCCGGCAGATCTCGGCGCACGCGTCGGGGTCGTCCTCGGTGCGGAAGCCGGGCCGGGCCGCGGCGCCCCGGTCGGCGAGCAGCCGCAGCGCGACCGGCTCGGGCAGCGGCTCCACCGGGCGCAGCAACTCCCCCGGCACCCCGAGCGGTTCACGGCTGGTGGCCAGGACGGTGAGGTCGGGGCAGCGTGCCAGCAGCTCCTCGGTGAGGCGGGCGGCGGCGTCGGCGACGTGCTCGCAGTTGTCGAGGATCAGCAGCATGCGGGGCCTGGGGTGAGTTCCCTGGTCAACAGGGAACCCGTGAGGTAGCGAAATCAAGTGATCTTGCT